>JAYWHB010000067.1:0-14394 GCA_043777915.1 Deinococcales bacterium | reverse complement strand
TCTGGCAAACTGAGAGCATGAAAGCCTTCACAACTCGAATGTTAGCGCTCAATCTCAGCACTTTCCGTCGTACTTTCGGTGTTTACCCCAGTACCTACCAAGATATGCGAACAGTCCTTAAAGAACGCGAGAGTAACAAGAAATTGGGTCGCAGACCAGTTTTAGATGATCAACTGATACTGAGTTTAAGTTTCTGGCGAGAATACCGCAGTGGTCATCATCTCAACCTTGAATGGGAAGTCAACGAAACCACAATTCGTCGAACCATTCACCGTGTTGAAGATACGCTGATTAAATCTAAGAAGTTTAGTTTACCTGGTTGTAAAGCCCTTCGTGAAAACACTGAATTTGAAGTTGTTGTGGTTGATGTGGGGAACGACCCAAAAAGCGACCTAAGCCCGTAAGGTGCTGCTGTAAAGGTCAAGAAAGCAACGAGCATGTTATAGCGGAAAGAAAAAACGACATACACATAAGAACCAAGTGATAATTGACCGTCAAAGCAAGAAGATTATAGCGATTGCGATTGGAAAAGGACAAGAACATGATTTCAGAGTATGTAAACGAAGTGGTCAAAAGACGAGTTTGCACGATGAGATTGAATTACTTGGAGATAGTGGTTACCAAGGTGTTCTAAAATTTCACACCATTTAAGCGTTCTAAGTGCAAAGCATTAACGGATGAACAAATAGCTTTTAATCAATTACTGGCTAAAGAGCGGGTGGTGGTTGAGCATGTAATTCGGCGTTTGAAGGTGTTTCGAGTGTTGAAGGAAGTGTATCGGCATCGTCGGAAGCGTTTTGGATTGCGAGTGCATTTGTTGGCTGGGTTGTACAATGCCGATTTGGGAAAATCAGAATGACTTTCGCCCGAGGTCTACTTAAAAATCGAATAGTTTCAAGCTATATTACTCTTGACAGAAAACTGAATCAAATGCCCATAAAAAACCCCAGAAATCGCCCAGCCCTCGTCGCTTGTAAAACTTTGGTGCATGATGAAATTCACGTCTTCTGGACTCGAGAGATGGGGCTTAGAAACGTTTGGCAAGAATTCAATGATAAGTTTATATGCACCTTCGGATAGCACAATTTTTTCGTCGTCTTTTTCGAGTAATAAAAGCGGATAGCCATTCACCAAAAGGCGCTTGGTAATACTCCAATCGGGATAATTTGGGTGGGTCATATTTGGACACCCTCAGAGAAATCAGAAGCAATCAATGGGAAGTGGGCAAGGCGTGCCTTGTCCCTACAGTTAAAGGCAAAGAATTTCTTAGGGAATGTCATTTGCCACTTGCCATGCCAAAATTTTTCCCTCGAGTTGCACAGGTGAAACACCAATAATGCCAGCAATAAAAGCGTGTTTCCACTCGAGACTGGCACTGACGGGTAGGGCTTGCTCGAGTTGGTGTAGGTTTGCACCTGTGCGGAGTAAGTCAAGTATTTGTTCATAAGGCTCGAGGAAGTTCAGGACTTCAAGCAGCAAACTTGGTAGCCATGTCTGCATGAATAAGTGTGCCACAGTAAAAATATGTTGATTGTCTATGGTTTCCATATACAGCATGGCATTATTTGGGGTGACGTACAGTGCGCCAGTGTTATAGCTCCAGTGCGAAATTCTGAGTAAGCCAGCGTAATCAGTAGACTCAAAAGCGGGGCGTTTTACTGTTAGCTCCTCGACAGAATGGGCTTTTTGGGCAATCAGTTGCTCGAGAAAATCTGGAAGCGGTTGCCGCCATGTTTCTTTGTTGTGTTGCAAGACTTCCTCAAAGCTCATCAAGGTTAAGGCGCTGTGCCAACGCCCACCATTTCCGATGTGCAGTAAAAAATCTGCATAGGTTTTGGGGATAACGATGCCTGTTTGATGCTCTAACGCCATCCAAACTTGGGATTCTATTTCTCCAACAACCCCACGAAGCGCAAAAGCCGTTAAGTCAAAATGTTTCGCTCGAGCCAGTGCTGTTGGCAAAAACTCAAGAACACTTGGTAACTGCTCGAGGGGCAGCGCAGGGAAATAATGCCGAACCACAAAAATGCTTTTGTTATACACCCAGACTTTGTACAGTGGCGCAGCCGCAAATGTTTCAGTGCCAATGTGGTTTTTTAAGCCCAAGGCGGTTAGCCATTGGCACAGAAGTATTGCCTCTTGTTCGTTTCTGAATTTGCCAACCAAATGGTCATGACGAATCTGGCTCGAGATAAACTCCAAATAGAATTCACAAGCGGCTGTTTCGGATTGGGATTCAAAAAAAACTTCTCGTTCTAAGCCGCGTTCACAATAGGCAACAAACCAAGTTTGACTTATTTTATCTTGGAATAAACAAAACTCGTCATCGTCGCACCCACCAATGAAGTAACGATTAAAGCCAAGTGACTGCATTTTCTTCTCGAGTTGCACGGTGTTCATACCAGCATTGTGACACAGACGTATCTCTTACTTATTGCATCTTGTGCTTGCTGGCGTGGGTCATGGGAACGCTGAAGCAACGAGAAAGCCGTTTCAAAATAAAGCCAGACTAACTTCGTTCAGGTGAGCTAAGAGAATACCGACCTTTCGAGGCAGAGTGATACCGACCTTTCGAGGAAAAGTGATACCTGTTTAGTATTTATAGGTAATAGTATACGAACCCTCAAATTTTTGATTTGGAAGAAGTGTATTGCTGGCGTTAATCCCTTCGGTTTGACGCACCGGATTTGGCAAACTAATCGCATCTAAGGTGTAATTTGTGCCAAAATTTTCACGAATACGCACATTCACAGCTCGAGTTTTGGTGTTAGTGACACTAAAACTCACTTTGTACTTAACCAATTTGGTGGTTTGTTCTAGGGTCTGCACAGTTCTAAGCAGACGTAAATCAAAATCTGCACCTAAATACAAATTGGCTCGTTCGGCTTTGGGGGTATCAGAGACTCGAGTCTGCCCAACCACGCGGTTATCTTCACGCACCGTCACCACACCAGCAGGTAAATCTGCGCCAGCTTGGACTCGGTACAAACGCTGCAACGGTAAAACCTGACGGACATTTTCGACAAAAGAACCCGTGTAATCAAAAATCCGTTCGAGTTTTGTGCTTTGGTTAATAAAAGGCACACTGGTACTTGTGCCACCACCCAAGACCAAGGCTTTCGGATACTTAAAAATTTGCAAACCAGCGCTTTCGCCGACCGCTTCAACATTGCTGACTGCATCAGTGCGTTGCAATGTCGCGTTCTGGACTTGATTCGATTGGTAATTATTTTGTTGCTGCACATCCTCGAGATTGACTTGCCCCGCCAATAAAGTGATTTCTGGAACAGTATAAGCAGTTGTTCCAGCGTTGCGAATATCTGCCCAAGCAATTAAACGCCCCGTGTCCCCAGCTACATTGAGGGTGTAACGCGGCGACCAAGTAAGCGCTCTGGTGAGGTACGACAAATTGGCTTTACCACCAGCCCCAGTTAGTTTCCATTGGTAGGTTGGTTCAAAACGTATCCCCTCGAGACTTGGAAAAATCACACGACTGGGGTCAATTTGCCTATACTGTCCAGCAATTTCAAATAAATTTAGGTCAGCCCGAATCACAATGGCTTTAACGATGGTCTTGTCCTCGAGTTGCAGCATCACTTCTTTGCCCTCAAAGAATTTTAGTAAATTGCTTACACCCGGCAACAAAGTCAAGGATTGCACATTGTCATACTCGAGGTCTAGGCTGCCTGGCACCAAAAACTGGGCTAAGTCTGGAGTTGGAGTCCATTCAAATTGCGAACCGCTTAAAGTTACAGGGCTGCGAACTTCGGCAAAGTTGTACGAAACCGTTAAATCCTGAGCCGTTGCACTCGAGATTCCAAAAGCCATCAGTAAAGCCAAAGTCTTTTTCATACAGTAGCTTAAGGCACTATTGTATGAGGAGGGGCAGAATCCGAAGAATCTGCTTTAATAATCTTCAATTAAGCGATTGAGTTCGGTTTGTCCTTGCACCACATCCACCACACGGTCACGATGTAAACCCGTGACAATCAAAGCAATTTTATCGGGTTCGATTTTCAGTTCGTCACCAACACTCCGAGCATCGCGCGTACCATCCAAATTCTTCAAGAATAAATTCGCCACCATTCCAGCCGGTGGATGATATGAAGCTGGGATTTCGCGCTTACGACGCAAATAAATTGTGCGTAAACCAGAAACGGCTGCCACTTCGAGTAAACCTCGAGTAAAGACGCTTTCCAAGGCTTTGTACGCCCGAGCATACCCATCGTGGTCACTGCCAGAGCGCTCAAGCACTTGACGCAAAGTACGCCTTCCAGTCAGCATTCGGCAGACCCGCCATTCGTCTAAAGTCATACCAATGCTGCTTTCATCGGGCATCAGCGCCATCCGAAAAACATCCTCGAGTGGCAGACTTGGTTCAAAATCAAGTTGCGCTTTGCGTTGCTGCAAATCTTTTAAGTCAAGCCGAACAAATAAACCACTGGGCGATTCGGCACGGTAAAACTTAAAACGTTGCTGGGCTTCGACTTGCAAACGGTCTATTACCCCTTCGATTTGTTGGCGTAAACAATCACGAATCAGGCTTTCTGGCACTTCATAGGGCGGTTGGGTCAGCATTTGCCCAAGGGTGTATTGTCCACGCATACTTAAGGCTTCTGATAATTCTGATTCGCTTAAAACACCCTGACCCACCAAAATCGTTCCAAGTGGCTCACCGCCACGTGAACCGACCACTGCCCCACGATGCAAACGCAAAGCCAAGCCACTGGGTTCAAACTCGAGCCAGCCCGGAGTAATCAGTTTAGAAAAGCGGTCAATCGCACTAAAGGCATCGTTTCGCTCAAGTTGTCCTTCAAATGTGGATTGTTTTGGGAAACGTTCTTCGGCAATCATCATGGTCAGGAGTTTAAGTGAGCCTTGTCAGGGTAGCGTGATGTTAAGCCTTGTCTGTTTTTAAGCGCACCACAGGTTTAGGAATTTGTTGCACCCGAGCATAGTACGAACCCATTAAACGCCACATCACAATCATTAAGCCAGCAAATGGCAACAGCAACCACTCGAGACCCGTGTCGCCACCCGCACCTAGCAACAAGAAATTAAAGACAGTGTGCATTAAAGCCGCCAGTAACCAACCGCGCCTGAGTAGAAAACGCCCAGTGCTAAAACGCCGTAAACTCATGGCGTAGCCCCAAGCCGAGGCAAAAAGAATATGCCCAAGGGTGGAAATCGGACCGCGAACCAAAATCAGACTCGCGCCATGCTCGAGTAAATAAAAGGCATTCTCGAGCGTCGCAAAACCAAGCGCGGCAGCCGTGGCATAGATTAAACCGTCTATCGGTTCGTCAAATTCATGGCGTTTAGCCACCGATAAAGCCGCCAGTAATTTACAACCTTCTTCGATAATCCCGACAAACAAAAACATCGCGGTTGCCCCAAAAGCACTCGAGATTCCAAGCTCCAAAAGTGCGGCTGGAATGACCATTGCCATGCCCCAAGCAAAGGTTCGCAACAGCAGCCAAGTCGGTTCAGGGTTATGGTCACGGCGTGCAAAGAACCAAAACCAGAACAGGGCTGGGGCAAGAGCCAAGGCAAACAGGGCTGCAAAGTTCATATTCTTGCCTCGAGTCTCACATGGCGTAGTCTACTACCAAGTTTAGTTTATGGTGGGTTGTAACTCGAGCAGATTCATAAAGGGTTGAGGTTTGGATATGGGTTTGCTGGTAAAAACCGTATCTAAGCCCTGCACTACCCGCACCGCCTTCTCAAGCATGATGTCCCGCGCACTGGTCTCGAGCGCATCGTAATCCTCGGGCTGTACAAAGTTTGGGGTGACTTTAGGGGGCAAAGCAGCACCGTTTAAGTCCAAAGTGCGAACCGTGGTGATGGTTAGACCACTGCCATCGAGTAAAGGAAAAGTCAGTGTGCCAGTGTTGAGAATGCCGTAGGTTGGTTCACCAATAATTGCGCCGCGTTTGGCACTTTGCAGTAAGGCTGGGGTGATTTCGGCACAACTGGCACTTTGTTTATCCACCAGCACTGCCACATTGCCTGTAAAATTAGCCACTTCAGAGACCGAAGCTCGAGCGCCTGTCGAACCAGTCACCACGCCGTTGTTATAGATATATTGCTCACGCTTGGTTTTGCCTTCAAAAATCACGCCAGTCCGTCCCATTAGTGCGCCAGACACACTAAGGCAATTGGTGGCAGCCCCACCCGCGTTACTGCGAAGGTCAAGCACCAGACTTTTTGCGCCGTTTTTAATCGCTTGGTTAATCAGTTTGTGGGTCTGGTCAGCCACTTGCGGTGGTACATAATCTGGAATCCGAATCACTGCCACGCTTAAAGGAACACCAGTAGGTTTTTGCAGACTCGGTAAACGCGGCACAGTCGCTAGTTTACCTGTGGCTTTAACCTCGCGGTTTTGTCCAGCCCGCCGCACGGTCATGCTAAATTCACGACCACTGCGAACTTCGTCGCGTAACGCCAAACTACTCTGGTCGTCGCCGACTGGTAAGGGCTTACCGTTTAAGGCAACAATCATGTCGCCTCGAGTTAAACCGACGCTTTCGGCTGCCATGTTTGGCGCAACATCGGTGATTAAACGCCCGTTACTTTTTGTGCGGTAAACACTGACAATCCCTAGAACAGGGAAACTTCCACCTTGTCCAGTGCGAGCGCGTTGTGATTCGGTGAATTGGGCGGGATTCTCAAAAAAGGTATGCGGGTCTTCGAGTTGGTCAAGCATTTTAGCGATAATCGGATGCGCCACATTACCCGCACACGCCGAACCTAAACTCGAGCAGGCTTTTTGTAAGTCGCTTCTGCCAGTTGCCAGCACAGCACTTAACTTCTCGAGTGAAAAACCATAGTATTGCTCGAGTAAAAGCGCACTGGTTTGCTCGAAAACCTGTTCTGCCAGACTGTTTCCTTTCGGGGCTGGAGCGCAAGCTGATAATGCCAGAAGACCAATCAGAACCATTCTTTTCATACTCGGTAGCCTAGCAGATTTTGTAACGCCACTGGTGCTATTGTAGTTGGCATGTACCAAAAAGACCTTCGGGCGCTTGACGCACTCGAGTTACTGCCGCGTGTGATTCATGATGCCGATGAAGTCGTTCCAACTTTTAAGGCACTGAATGCCGAACTCTCGGGTCCCCTCTGGGCAGAAGCTCCCGCCAATTGGCTTGGTAGGGTCACGGCAAGGGCAGAAGATGCTCTTGGCAGCATTTACCTTGTGCCGCCCTTTAAGATGAAACGCCTGATGCCCTTAATGCGCCAAATGCAGGAATACGGCGTGATTGCCGCAGGGATTGACTTTGCCATGCTCGAGAATGCTGCCGAGACCCGTCCGCGCAGTGCTGCCGAACTGGGCGAACTCAAAGCCGCTGCCGGTGTACCTTTTGTGATTGCTGGAATCCTTGACCCACGCGATGCTGAACTGGCAGCCGAGGCGGGGGCAGATGCAATTATTGGCTGCTCGAGCCTGAGCAGTATTATTGGCGGTCCGAGTCTGCCCAGTTTAGTGGCTGACATCCGCGATGCGATTGGCGACACGCTGCTTTTTGCGAGGGGCGGCTTACGCAGTGGTTCAGACGTGCTGCGCTACATTGCGCTTGGTGCGGATGCGGTGGTTGTTCCCGGTAGCCTCAATCCACACCGAATTCTCGAGGAGTTTGTCCAAGGAATGCGTTGGAGTGGCTGCTCGAGCCTCGCCGAAATCAATTATGACCTGATTTTTCAACCGATGTTCACCGATTAGAGTGTCTGGGTCTAAAGTACCAGTTTTCACATTTTTCACGGCTACCTCACGCGGCTGGTTTGTCTCATGATACTTTGGCTCGAGATAAAAACCCTCAAAGCTCGAGGGAAATCAAAAGGATGGAATGTATGTTGAAAAAATTGTTACCTATCGCTGTGGCTGTTGCCTTAACTGCTGTTTTCACTGTGCCAATGGCACAAACTCGCGCTACCAGAATTGGTTTTGTTAATGCCCAAGTTGTTTTGGCAGGGCATCCAAATGGTTCTAAGGTACTTGACGCTCAGAAAAAAGCCCAAGCCGAATTAAAAGAACTCTCCGATAAAGTCCAAGCCCTGCAAGCCAAAATTGCCAATAACACAGCCACACCCACCGAACGCCAACAGTACGAAACCCTTGTTAAAACAGGTCAGGCTCGTCAGGTTGCCTTAAAAACCCAGATTGATAAGTTGCTCGAGCCAATTACCAAACAAGTAGATGTAGCCGTTGGTAAAGTTGCCAAAGCCCAAGGTTTTGTGCTGGTCATGGATAGAGCCATTGCCAGTCAGTCTGGTTTGGTTATTTACGCCGACCCTGAAGGCACAGATTTGTCCGATGATGTGATTAAAGAAATTAAGAAGTAAAGCGAAAGGCGAAAGGCGAAAGGCGAAAGGCGAAGGTTTGTCTTTTGCCTTTTTTGTGTTGCTCGAGATGCTACAGTTTTGGGGTAGAGGTAGACCATGATTCAAAAACTGCGAACTTGGTTAGCTCGAGCCGAACCTGATTTGGGTCAACTCGAAGGTTCTTACCGACAGCATTTTTTGCAATCTGATGCAAACCAAGTGCGGGTTAGTTTGCCCATTTATATTGTTGCGATGTGGTTATTTGTCGTGATTGATTTTCAAATCTATGGCTGGTCATGGCAGTTATGGGCGCTTTACACGGCGCGGGTTGTTTTGACCATCTGGGCATTTTTGCTGTATCGTTTTTTACCACGGGTTCAGACTGCCCAAGTCCTCGATGGACTTTTATTGTTTTGGGCTGTGGGGGCATACACCTTGCCTTTGGTGGCAAATTTCACCAGTTCAACCAATACATTTTATAATCCTTCTTTTTCGGTTTTGCTGGTTATGGTCACGTATTTACTTGTTCCTAATCGGCTTTTTTATCGCTTGGCAAACGCCTTACTTTTTACGGTTGCCGAAATAACCTTGTCTGTTATTTTACGAAGTGCCGATAATCCAACCGAGGTTCACACCAGTGTTATCGCCATGCTTTTAGCTAATTTTATTGGCTACATCCTTTCAATTCGCCTCTATACCTTTCGGCGTAATCAGTATAAAGCCCAGTTTGAAGAAGCCTTGACTCGAGCCGAAATCGAACGACTTGCCAGCACTGATGCTTTAACGGGCATAGCCAACAGACGGCGTTTTTTAGAATTAGCCAATCAAGAATTGCTGCGGTTTAAGACTAAAGAAGGATTTTCTTTGCTGTACTTGGATATTGATTTTTTTAAGCGAATTAACGATACCTACGGTCACGGCATCGGTGATTTGGTCTTGCAAAAATTTGCGGCTACGGTGAAAACACAAATTCGCGCCTTGGATATTTTTGGGCGTTTGGGCGGTGAAGAATTCGCCCTGCTTTTACCAGAAACACCACTGGGGACAGCCAAAGAAGTGGCAGAACGCATCCGCTTGGCTTGCCAGAACATGGAAATAGCATTAGAAGGTCAAAAACTGCAAATCACCGTCAGTTCTGGTTTAACAACTTCGCAAAGCACCGACTCGAGCATAGATGAGATTTTGCACCGCGCCGACCTTGGTCTCTACCAAGCCAAGCAAGGGGGGCGTAACCGCACTGAAATTGCGATTTTTAGCACACAATCCACACACCAATAATCGCGTAAAATACTGCCATGAAGCAACTACTCATTCCCATCGCCTTAAGTCTGTTACTCGCGGCTTGCGCCCCCGAAGACACAACCATCGAAGGACTCGAGACTTTTACGGTCACACAAGGACACAAAGAAGGGCGTTTATCGTACCCAACCTATCCACCAACTGGCGGTGAGCATAATCCAGCTTGGCAAAATTGCGGGGTCTACGAAACGCAAATCGGTACTGAAAATGCGGTGCATAGTTTAGAACATGGCGCAGTTTGGATTACTTATCAGCCGAATTTAGCGGCTGAGGAAATCAAAAAAATTCGTGATTTGGTTAAAGGTCGCAGTTACGCCGTGGTCAGTCCTTCGCCTTTTGGAGCGCTTAACAAACCCATTTACGCTGTGGCATGGGGTGTGCGGGTCGGCGTGGACAGTGCTGATGATAAGCGCTTAAATACTTTTATTCGTGTCTATATGCAGAGCAAATTAGCACCTGAACCCGGTGCGTCGTGCAGTGGGGCTATCGGTAATCCAATTCAATAATCATGCTTAAACCCTCGAGCCTGCTGAACTTCCCTGTTTTTGGGGCATTCAGCGTGGTGTTTGGCGTACTGCTTGAGCGTTTAGAATTGCCATTCTGGGCTGCCTTTGCCGTGGCTGCTTTGGCGCTGCCAGTGCTTTTAGCTAAGTTCCCACAAGTTGTGCGTTATGCTTTAGTGCTGGCGTTGCTGATTTGTCCTTTGGCGTGGTGGCGCAGTCATGTAACTCGAGTGCTGCCCGATAACCTCGAGCCGTTTATTGGAAAAACCATTACGCTAAGCGGAGATTATGATGGGCGTTTTTTTGGTACTGGGGCTTCTTGGGTGTTTTTGCGGGTTAAACCAGCCCTCGAGATGGGGATGTACCGCATTACAGGCAAACTCGAGCGCCCAAAGTGGTTTAGGAATCCGGGCGTGTTTGACCTTGGGGCTTGGATGTTGTCTCGAGGAGCGCGGTATGTGCTAAGAGCCAAAGAAGTTGTTGTACTCGAGTCTGGGGTACTTGGGGCGGCTCGAGCATGGGTGCGTTCGGGAGTGCGGGTTGGTCTACAACCTCGAGAAGCCGCCTTAATGACTGGTGTTGCCCTTGGCGACCCTGATGAACTCAATGGTATTCCAGTATCCGAAGATGGTACCGCTTGGCGCGATGTCTTTGCAAAAAGCGGCTTAGCCCACATCATGGCGCTTAGCGGTCAGCAAGTGAGCATCATCGTCTTGGCTTTATCGTTTGCGCTTCGGGGTTTGATGCTCTGGCGTTTTCCAGTGTTGATTGTGGTGCTGCTGTCTTACTGGGCAGTGGTTGGGGCTGCGCCAAGTGTCTCGAGAGCAATTCTCATGGGTTTAGCCTTGCTGGTCACGGGTTGGTTAGGGCGTGGACGACTCGAGGTACTGCCCACGATTGGTTTGAGTGCTGTTCTGACGCTGTTGTGGCAACCGGCTTGGCTGGCAGATTTGGGCTGGCTGCTTTCGTATTTGGCGGTACTTGGCATGGTCTTTTTTGTACCGCCAATCCTTGCGGTCTTGCGCCTTAGAAGCCCAAATGAAAACGACCTAAACCCTAGGTTCGCCCATCTTTGGGGCTTAAAATTCCTGACTTTTGCTCGAGTCAAGTTCTGGGTAATTGGTGTGCTGGTCACGACCCTTGCGGCTCAGGCACTGACTTTGCCATTAAGCGCCTCGAGTTTTGGCGCAATTCCCCTAATTTCTCCGATCAGTAATTTGTTTGCCGAACTGCTGATGTTGCCGCTTGTTGTCTTAAGTTTTATCGCGGGGCTGCTTGGCTCGGCAGGTGGGATTATCAACTTGCTCATCCAGCCTCTGGCTTATATCATGCTCGAAGGCGCAAAGTTTTTTTCTAACGCCCCTGTTCTCGAGTGGGGCAGTGTTTCCGCACTTGGTTATGTGGCTTTTTATGCCAGTCTGGCTGCCATTTACGCGGCGCTGCTTGGTTGGCTGCGCCCCTATCAAATGCTGGCGGTGATGCTGGCGGCGGTGCTGGTTACGGCATTGCCAAATCGAACCCACGCCGAAGTGATTTATTTGGATGTTGGACAAGGCGACAGCAGCCTGATTCGTCTGCCAGTTGGGGATATTCTTGTAGATGGTGGCGGCACACCCCAATCGGACTTTGATATGGGCGCAAGGGTGGTTGTGCCGGCATTGCGTAGCCTTGGGGTCAAAAGCCTGACCATCATCGCCACGCACGGTGATGCCGACCATATCGAGGGGCTGAACGCAGTGCTGCGCCATTTTCCCGTCTCGAGCCTGATTATTGGGCATGACAAACCGTTTGGCGAAGATGCCGTTTGGGATGAAATGATTGCTTCTGCCAAAAGCCGTAACATTCCAATTCGAGTGGTCGGGCGTGGAATGCAGTGGAAACTGGGTACAGCCACGATTCAATTCTTGCATCCTGCCCCACCTTTTAACTTAGACGACGACAACATCAATTCGGTGGCATTCAGTCTCGAGTTCAAAGGTAAGCGTCTGCTTTTTTTAGGGGATGCCCCTAGCGAAGTCGAGGACACGATGAATCCGGGCGCAGTTGATGTCTTAAAACTGGCGCATCACGGCAGCCGATTTAGCACTGGCGAAACGCTGCTCAGGCGCACCACACCCAAAGCTGTGGTTATCTCGAGCGGCGCAGACAACACTTACGGACACCCCAGCAAAGATGTTCTGGAGCGCCTAAAGCCGTACCAACCATTGGCGTTTCGCACCGACCGAGATGGAGCAATTACTTATTCACTCGAGACTGGAACTTGGCGCACCCTGATGCTAAACCCCGAAGCGGGTTCGTTAGGGCAACCCACACTGCGCTAAGAAATTTTTTGGAATGGGTTAATTTAGACTACGCTCAGCGATTTCCAGATTGTATCCAACAGGTAATGAAGCAAAGAATTATTCTTGATAAACGCAATGCTTTAGCTAAAAAAAACCATGCTCGAGGCAAGATTCTTGTATTTGGTAATTGGACGAAACCAATCACTGACAAGCCCTTGACTTTGCGCTATCAGAATAAGGCATGAGCTTATCTTCCTCGAGAACCCCTGTTTTTATCCCAAGTCCAGCCAAGGCAGATGAGGTGTCTCGTACCCCAAGTTTACAAGGAAGCTTAAATCATATTGCCACCGCCGATTTTTTGAATGGAGTCCCCGGTTTGCATCCTACTGGTTGGATGGAATTTCAGCCGAGCGGGATTCGTTTGCAGTTACTCGATGGTGACATCATTGGGGCGAGTGGTTGTGAACCACTTGGTACGATTTTACTGCGGCGTGGTGAGTTATCGGAAACACAGTTGGCGCAAGCCCTAAAACTTGCTGCCAATCTGCCTTTGGGCGAAGTGCTGCTGAATAACCCTCAATTTCGGGTCTCGCGTGAAGCCTTATTTGAAGCCATGAAAACCCAAATTTTACTGTCGGTTAATCAGTTAATCTTAAAGCAACAAAGCTATTTTTCCTACTACCGCGATGACAAACTACCCAGTGTCTATACCCGAGTTTCGGTGCAGTGGGCGCTGCTCGAGTCGGTCACCTTGGCAGACGAAATTGGTGTTTCAGAGCTTGGTTTAAGCACTGTCCTAAAAAGCCGTCCTAATTCGAGTCTAAGTGGTGTTTCGCTCTCGGGCGATGAATGGCAAATCTTGACAGCCGTCAATGGGCGGCGTTCCTTACAAGCGGTTCTAAAACTTTTTGCGGCAGATGCGACTGACAGCCACGGCTCATGGTTGCGTGGCTACCGAGCGGCGTTGCGGTTGTACCGGCAAGGTTTACTTGAGCTTGCGGCTGTCATGGGTTTACGGACAATTATTCTCGAGCGAGTCAGAAGTCTAAGCGCCGCCTATCACCCACCGGCGGGAATGGTGGCAAATTTATTTATTAAAATGCTCGATGGTTCTCGGGATGTTTACTCGATAGGTGAGGAATTACGACTCGAGCCAGATAAAACCGCCCAGATTATTGTCAGTTTATTCCGAGATAAAGTGGCTACGGTCAAACAAGGTCAAAGTGAACTCGAGAAATTACTCGATGAATACTAAAGCCACTTTTGCCATGTCAAGTTTTTGTCAATGACCTAATCCTGACTAAGCCAAACAAGAATGCTCTGGTGAAGAAAAAAATCTTATTCGCATTTGGCATTCTTGCCACGGCTACCGTCCTCGCCCAAAGTCTTAAAACCGACTTGATTGGTTTTGCGGTTTTGCCTGCCGATACCTTCTCGAGAGGGGCTGCCAGTGGGCAATTTAATGCCAATGGAAGCAAAGCTGATGCGCCTCGTTTTGCCAGTCAACCCGTACAAGGCTTTAGTGGCATTCAATTTGCTGCAAACGGCAACTACTGGATGCTTTCGGACAACGGTTTTGGCACAAAGTACAACAGTGTTGATTACTTATTGCGTTTGTACAATGTCAGTTTAGCTGCAAAAACCATGACTGGCGGTGCTGGTACGGTAAAAGTCAACAGCTTTATTCAATTGCGTGACCCAGACAAAAAAGTTCCGTTCATCATCGTCAATGAAAACACCGCCAGTCGTTTCCTAACTGGTTTTGATTTTGACCCGGAGAGCTTTGTGCTTGCATCGGACGGCACAATTTGGATTGGCGAAGAATTTGGACCGTACTTAATTAACGTAGACACCACAGGCAAAGTGCTGTCTGCCCCAATCCCAACCCCAGATTACGGAACAGGCAAAGACCCAAGTAAGGACTTGGTGCGTAGCCCAAACAATCCTGCTGTCCTCGCAGCTTCGCCAAACCCCGGGCAAATGAGCAGTGC
>JAYWHB010000066.1:0-1811 GCA_043777915.1 Deinococcales bacterium | reverse complement strand
TTTGTTGGTTAAACCCACAAAGCCAATTCTTGTGGGGTAGATTATGAAGATACGATTACTTTTTGTTTTTCTAATCCCTTTTATTTACTTCTTAGGCTGCGCTCGAATGCACGAAGATTTTGGTGGTGAACCTCAAACGATTGCCTTAAAAAGCTCAAGTACCGATGTGAAAACTGCATCAAGTATTGTGTTGACTGCCAGTGTCTTATATGGGAGTGGTTCAGGCAGGGTTGCTGCCTCCGTTGAGTTTTATAAAGACGCAACGCTGATTGGCATGGATACAACGCCTACATTTATACCGCCGACAGGTTCAAATCAGAGTCCATCTTTTTCGTATGACTTTAGTGTTAGTCTGACCAGTTCGCAAAATGGTACACAGACATACACAGCTAAAGTGAAAATTGAAAATGCCGTTAAGACCATCACAAGTTCACCAGTTTCTGTTGTGGTTGCCATTCCGTAACTCGAGTCTGCCAAAGCTGTATGTTTAAGGGCAAACCTCTGTGTCTGCTCTTCTTACTTATGCCGATGCGCCGTTTGGCGCATGAACTTAGACTCGAGTCTGATGTATACTAAATCACTCGAGCCTGCTGCCGTTTCCGCTCGAGAATTTACGGGCGCGTAAGCACCCAAAGAGTAGGGTCTAGTCATGCCGAAGCTAAAGCGCCAGCACACCTTCGAGGAACTTTTCGAGGAACAAGAACCAGACATAGTACCGCCAACTGATGATGAATCAGCACCGTCGCGTACTCGAGGTATTAACCTCAATGCGCCGACGGTGCTTGTCTTAAATGCCTCCTATGAGCCGTTGCATGTTTGTAGCATCAAACGTGCGATTACGCTCTTGATGTCTGATATTGCGCTTCGTATCGAGGATAAAGAGGATGCGTTTTTGCATTCGCCCAGCACGGCTATTCCTGTGCCGAGTGTGATTCGCCTGATTAAGTATGTCAAGCGCCCACCGCGTTTTCACATTGCTTTTAATCGCCGTAATGTCTTTCGTCGTGATAATCATGTTTGCCAGTTCTGCGGTAAAAGCGGCAGTGATTTAACCCTTGACCATGTAACGCCACGCTCGAGGGGTGGACGCAATTCTTGGGAAAATATTGTTACTGCCTGTCGTGAATGCAACTCTAAGAAACGAGACCGCACCCCGTATGAAGCCAAAATGAAACTGATTCGTGAGCCTTTTGCACCTAAATTTGTGTTCTCGACAGCCTACGGACAAGCCCCTAAACTGGATGCCGCTTGGGAAAAATACATTGGTAGTTGAGGATTGACTCGAGTTAAAAAGACTAGCTCGAGTCAATCCGTTTGTCCTAATGTTCACAAAGGGCTTTTCTTTGGGCTTGACCTAGGTGTACACTCGAGCAGTTGTGAGGAAAATCCTTTTTTGGCTGGTGTTGCTGCTTGGGCTATTTGGTTTAGCTCGAGTGTCCGCCTTCCGCTCACCGCTCGAGTTGATTAGTCTGCACTCGCCTAAGACTGTGCGTTTGCAAGCCAAACGCCCAGAAGCCAGTAGCGTGGTGGTGTATTTGCGGGTGAGGCGCGGCGACAGCATTGGGTCTATCGCCAATCGCTTTGGGGTCACGCCAAGGGCAATTAAGTTAGCCACGGGCATGACCAAAAACACCATTTTGCCTGGTGATATTCTTAAAGTACCGCTCCAAAAAGCTGACCTCGAGCCGACGCGAGTGGCACGGTTGCCGCCGGGTGCGTTTTGGTACACCGTCAAACGCGGCGATACCTTGTCTACCATTCAGTCGCGCTTTGATTTTACGCAAATGGATTTGGTCAATGCCAATCCAGCC
>JAYWHB010000065.1:0-5089 GCA_043777915.1 Deinococcales bacterium | reverse complement strand
GATTGCCGCATGGTGTTAATCCAGTCACTCACGCAATCAGTCTACACGCTTAGCCAAAAAAAGGATGTGCAATTCTGGCATCGGTTTGATCAAGACGGGGCAGACAGGTTTTTATCACGGTGCGAATTGGCAGCAGTTGAGCCTTTCATGACCATCAGTTTGTACTCATCAGGGCTGGTTGATGATGACAAGCCTTCTTCGTAAGAAATCATGCCGCCAAAGTACAAGCTCACAAGATGCTGATCAAAGGTGGTCATGCCTTTGTCGTTTTCTTCGCGCATTGCATCTTTAATTTCAGGAGTTTTATTTTCGTCCTTGATGTATTCACGAATTAATGGGGTGTTAATCATGATTTCAAGGGCTAGAATCCGTCCAGAGCCATCGGCTCGAGGCAATAAGCGCTGTGACAAAATACCAACCAAGGATTCGGCAAATAAAATTCTGATTTGGTCGCGTTCGTGTGGTGGAAAAAAATCAATGATACGGTTGACACTGCGAACTGCGTCTTGGGTGTGCAAGGTGCTTAGCACCAAATGACCAGTCTGGGCGGCGGTAATGGCAGCTTCGACGGTTTCTTTGTCACGCATTTCACCAATCATGATTACATCTGGGTCTTGACGCATGGCGTACTTGAGGGCGCTCTTAAAATCCGAGGTGTCCGAACCGACTTCGCGTTGAATCACAAGGCTGCGTTGATTGCGATGCAAATACTCAATCGGGTCTTCGATGGTGATGATGTTATGGGCATAACTGCGGTTGATTTTGTCAATAATGGCTGCCATGGTGGTACTTTTGCCCGAACCTGTTGGACCTGTGGTCAGGATAATCCCACGTTCTTTGCCACAAAACTCTTCCATCACATCGGCTGGCAAACCAAGACTTTCAAAACTGGCAATTGCGTCGGGAATAACCCGCATGACTAGACCAATACTGCCGCGTTGTCTAAAAATATTGCAACGAAACCGCGCCACATTCGGCACAAGGTAGGCAAAGTCGAGTTCATGACGGTACTCAAATTCTTCCCATTGTTCGTTGGTTAAAAGTGTTCTGCCAATCATTTTGGTTTGATCTGGTTTTAAGGCTTCGCTATGAAAAGCCGTCAGTGTGCCATGTACCCGTCCCATTGGCGGCGAACCAACTTGCAAATGTACGTCTGAAACCCCACGTGCCACCATCGTCCGCAATAAATCCACAATTGTCACGCTTTGCGCCATTCTTGTCTCCTCAGATTAACTTAGACAACAGTCTACACCTAAACATTACACTTCGGGTTTAACTAAAACATTACCACCCGCTCGTAAATCAAAACGCGAGATGGCATTATTAGAAAAAAGCGCATATGCCCCAAGGTTTGGCGCACTGATGGCTTCAAAAATAAATTCTCTGCCAGCTTCGTCGCGCATTCGCACTTTTTTGACGGGGCGACCATGTTGCCTGTCCCAAGCCCGCAAAATTATATCGTCCACACAGACCTGCATTCCTGTCATTTCTCGAGATAAGCCCACCACCAGCCGTGCGACTCGAGCTTTGCGTTTATTGATTTCAAGTAAACCCATACTGGCAAGCCGAACCAAGGTTTTCTGGACATACTCGAGCGGTTGCGAAGTGGCTTTAGAAATCGTCACCACCGAGCGCTCACCGTCTATCAGTTGCACCACTGCAAATTCATCGGCAGACATGGTTAAGGCACTAACCCGCGTCACATCCAGAATTCTTGGGGTATCGAGTTCTTCGGGTATCGGAATTTGTTTTTCGATGGTACTTGCGCCGTCGTCTAAACCACGAATCACCTCGAGCATCAGGTTATCAAAGGCTTGGTCAATGGTTTTTTTGGCGGGGGCTTTGGAGGGCTGAAATTCAAAATTGCCGCGTTCGTCTTTGAGCATCACATGCAGTGCTTCGGCATCGGTAGACGTACCAAATGCCACATGGGTAATCCGACCCGAATCAAAAAATACCCGTCCTTCACGTTCAGAAGGATGATAAATGACCAAACAACCCTTTGACTGATTCTGCGATAAAAGCTGCAACAAATCCAGTAAGTTAAAAACCCCAAGAGAACCACGCACGATCCTATTCTACAACCACTTTTTCTAAGAAGGCGTGACGAACAAACCCTGCTCGAGTAAGACAAGGATTTTGCGATCCAAATTAGCAATTGCTCGAGAGGCAGGTAAGACCAAATCAGGCTGCTTAGACTCAAGTGCAAAAACCTCAATTTCAAATTGGCGATGGGTCATGGTGTGCGAGACACTGCCAAGATAAACCGCTTGGTTTGCCACAGCAAACTTTTGACAAAGCATCTCGAGAGCAGCCAAAACCGTGGTCTGGACTGGCTCGAGTGGCACACCGTACAACCCACCGAGTAAACCATTCTTAGGGCGCAACTCGAGCAGCACACGCTCTTGGCGATGGAGCAGCAAAGCCACAGCTTGAACAATTTTGACTTTGGTACGTGGCTTCGGGGCTGGTACATGGGTCATGGTTTGGGCTTTGAAGGCTTGGCAAAAATTTGAGATTGGACACTCGAGACAGCGTGGTTTTTTAGGCACACAGATTAACGCCCCCAATTCAATTAGTGCTTCGTTCCAAGCCCCTGCTCGGCTTGGCTCGAGTAAGGCTTGGGCAGTTTCCCACAACCAAGGGTCAAGCGGGTTTACGTTGTTGTGCAGCCGAGCCAAAACCCGCCGCACATTGCCATCCACGGCGGCAACAGCTTCATTCCCCGACAAACTAGCAATTGCGGCAGCCGTGTAGCGCCCAACCCCCGGCAACTCGAGCCATGCTGTACTAGACTTTGGCAGACCGTTTTGAGCCATGATTTGAGCGGCACGGTGCAGATTTCTGGCTCTGGCATAGTACCCAGCCCCTTCCCAGAGTTTCAGTACCGCGTCTAGTGGCGCAGTCGCCAAGTCCTGCACGCTTGGGAAAGTTATTAGAAAACGCTCGAAATACTGCACCCCACGTGAAACTTGGGTTTGTTGTAGTAAAATCTCGGATAGCCAAGCATGGTAGGCATCTCGAGAACCCGCTTTGGCTATCCGCCACGGCAAAACCCGAGCATGAAGGTCATACCAAGATAACAAGGCTTCTTGTAACCGATTCATTTTAGAGGGTCGCTAGAATCCGTTCTGACTCAAGCCACAAATGCTTCTGCGAAGTCTGGTCAAGAGCAGCCGCACTGGGCTGGACTGGGCGTTTATTATCCCAATACAAACCCGTGGCACTCTCGATTTCTTTACTCGAGGCTAAGTAAATACTGGTCTGCGCCCCTTTTTCTGGCGTGACCAAAAACGGTTTTGCCAAACTAAAAAACCATTTCCAAGCCCCACTTGCATTTTGGGCAAAACCAGTTGCCACCACGCCCGGATGAAGTGCATTACTGGTGATACCCGTTCCCTCGAGTCGCCGCGATAATTCATTGCTAAATAAAATATTCATCAATTTAGAATTCCCATACGCCACCGAACCAGTAAATTTTTGCTTAAGTTGCAAGTCGTCCCAACGAATCCGCGCCATGTTATGAGCATTACTTGCAACACTGACGACTCGAGCCGAGCCAGCCGCTTTTAAGTTCTCGAGCAGGGTTTCTGTCAGTACAAAATACGCCATATGATTGAGCGCAAAGGTCATTTCTAGCCCTTCGCTGGTCTCGAGCCGTTCGGTAAAAATCCCACCTGCGTTATTGACCAAGACATCTATTTTAGGGGCAGCCGCTTTGATTTCTTCAGCCACACGGCGGGCTTGCGCCACCAGCGATAAATCCGCTACAAACAACTCAGGACTAGACCCCGTTTGCCTTTTAATTTCTTCACAACTCGCCTTGCCTTTGGCTTCATTACGCACCACCATCAGTACCCTTGCGCCCAGCCTTGCCAATTCAAGCGCGGTTATAAAACCAATTCCATTACTTGCGCCTGTTACCACCACAGTTTTTCCAGTCATGTGCTTAGATTACTGCAAATTGGCACAGGCAACTAGACACCTTTGGTATTTAAGGTGATGGCGTACAAACTGCTCGAGGCGACAATAAACAGGCGGTTTTTAGCAATGCCGCCAAAGGAGAGGTTGCCAATCGTTTCTGGGACAAGAATTTTACCGAGCAGCACACCATCTGGCGTAAAAACTTGCACACTATCGCCCGAACTGGTAAAAATCCAACCTTGCTGGTCTAAACGAAAACCATCAGGTAAACCCGGTTCAATCACTGCAAAAACACGACCATCCACACAACCATGCTGTTTTGTTACACTATAGGCTTTGATATGATGATTGCCTTTTGGGTCGTTAGATCGAGACGTATCCGAGACATACAAAGTTTTTTCATCCAAAGAAAACGCCAGACCATTTGGCATGGTCATGTCAGTAATCACGGCTGTTAATTCTTGGGTTTCTGGGTCAAAACGGTAGACATAACAGCCAGCTTGTTCCTGAACCCCGCCGTAACCTTCGCTTGGTTGAATCAGTCCATAAGACGGGTCGCTAAACCAAATTGTGCCGTCAGATTTCACCACCAAATCATTGGGGGAATTAAGTTTTTTGCCTTGGTAGGCATCTATCAGCACTTGCCAAATCCCGTCTGTCTCGAGCCGAACGACTGCCCGTAAACCATGCGAACAAGCCAGTAAACGCCCAGTCTGGTCTAGGGTGTGTCCGTTTTGAAAATGGGCTGGCTTTAGGAATTCAGAGCAACCATCTGCGGCAGACCAACGCATTAACCGATTATTGGGAATATCGCTCCAGATTAAACTGTCATCTGCCGCAAAATAAGCGGGTCCTTCACCCCAAATCGTGCCAGTAGCTAATTGCTCGAGTTGACTGTCTGGAAGTAAAAGCACTAAAAAACGATCATCAAAAATCTCAAAGTCACGCAGCATCCTAAGATATTAACTTAAGCACACTGTCGTCGCCTCGTAAGACCACAACCCGAACCCCAGCTTCCTCGAGAACCCCAGCTTTTTTTTGTAAGTCACGCACTTCGTCTGGCGGTGCGTGATGGACGGCTCGCCCCGATTCGCCCGGCTCGAGGTAAAATCCTTCGGGCATGGCAATCACCAAAACCCTCGCGGCTCTGGCACGAGCCTGAATT
>JAYWHB010000064.1:0-5092 GCA_043777915.1 Deinococcales bacterium | reverse complement strand
GTTCGCTGGGGTGTTCTGCTACATGAATCTGTAAAGGTAGTCCTTCTAAGCGAGCAAATTCTGCCAAGCGCTGCAACAATTTACTCGAGACGGTAAAGGGCGTATGAGGCGATAAACCCAAACGTACTGGTTTCCCCTCGAGTTTACGCCAGCGCCGTACCCGTTCAAGCGTTGCCGACATGACCGCATCAGCTTTTTCTGGATTGACTTCAATCACTTCCCAGTAGGCTACACCAGCCAGTTCGCTTTCGGTCAGTAAAAAATCCATCACTTCTTCTTTGGCGACAATATCGCCAAAGGCAGCAATACCACTGGCACGAAGGATATTTAAGCCGTCTTTGGCGGCTTTTAGACCACGTAAACCAGCATTGGCAACCACATGTTCTGGAATCCAACGCGGATATGGCAGCGCCCTAAAAGGCACATGCGATAAATCCAAATGGGTGTGGGCATTGACTGGTCGCGGTAAAATCACCCGCCCGAGGCGCTGCACTCGAGCCTCGGCAAAACTGCTTTGTAAGGCTTCGAGTTTACCAAAACCAACAATGGTAGCCTCGTTACCAACTTTAGAAACCACCACCCCAGCGTTCTCGAGCGGTAAGCCAACGCCGTTGTAAACAACATCTGCTGCGTAAATTATGCGTTCCATTTAGTCCTTTGCTATGTAACTCGGATACAACCAGTCAATCTCCCCCGAAAAACACCAACATAAAGCTAAACGCTGCCCCTCACCGTACATGATAGCATTTTGTTCAAAATCTTGTGCCACACTTAAAATCTCGGGTAATTCGACATCCCAGACAATAAAACCGGCTTCTGACCAAGAAAGGTCAGCGTTATGCCCGTGGCTGTTGCCAAAAGCCCAGCCTTTGGCGAGTAAAACTGTTTGCAGCATGGCATTACGTGCTAAATTCTCGTCAGGTTCGAGTGGGGTGCTGCGTGGATTCTGTGCCGAAATGAGGGCAAAACGCCGCCCGGCAAACAGAACTTGCCTGGTTTCGGTACTCGAGAAGCGAATTTCTAAACCTGCTGCGTGGTAGGTCGTGGCGAGGTATTCGGCACGAAAAACTTGGTCTGGGTGCATAGTTACTTCTGCACGGGCTTTAAGAAAGCAGCACTGGTGTACTGCTCGAGGGCGGCGCTAATCGAGATTAAGCGAGCATCCTCAAGGGTCGGGGCAATAAACTGAACACCAATTGGCAGCCCAGCCACCGTGCTAAATACCCCGTTGTCTTCATAGCCAAATGGAATACTGATGGCTGGTAAGCCCGCCAGATTGACCGCAACTGTATCCACGTCGGTTAAGTACATTTCTAAAGGGTCGGCTTTTGCACCCAATTCAAAAGCAGCACTTGGCGCAGTTGGCATTAAAAGTGCGTCCACACCAGCAAAAACCCGTGCAAAATCGGCGGCAATCATGGCTCTGGCTCGCAGCGCCTTGCTGTAAAAGGCATCGTAGTAGCCACTGGACAAGGCATATGTTCCCATTAAAATTCGGCGTTTGACTTCTGCCCCAAAACCTTGTCCCCTTGACTGGCTCATGACATTTAGTAAATCCGTTCCAGCCGCCCGATTTGAATAAACCATGCCGTCGTACCGCGCCAAGTTACTGCTGGCTTCTGGGCAAGCGATTAAGTAGTACGCTGCCAAGGCATTTTCTAAACTGGGTAAGCTGACCTCCACCACGGTTGCGCCAAGCTGCTCGAGGGCGATTCGAGTGGCATCCATTGCACTCAGTACCGCAGCACTATTGCCACTGCCCATGCCTTCGCGTACCAGCCCGATTTTCCAGCCCTTGATGTCTTGGTTCAAGGCACTCGAGAACTCGGCTTTGGCTTCCAGCGAAGTTGCATCCATTGGGTCATGCCCCGACATCACCTCGAGCAGTGCCGCTAAATCTGCGCTGCTACGGGCAAAAGGTCCCACTTGGTCAAGGCTACTGGCATAGGCAACCACGCCGTACCTCGAGACACGCCCGTAGGTTGGTTTCATACCAAGCACCCCACAAAATGCGGCAGGCAAACGAATACTCCCGCCTGTGTCCGTGCCGAGCGCCCCAGAAACCATGCCTTGGGCAACGGCGGCGGCACTGCCAGAGCTACTACCACCGGGGACTCGGGTATGGTCTCGAGGGTTTTTGGTAGCGCCGTAAGCACTGTTTTCACCACTTGAACCCATGCCAAACTCGTCACAGTTGGCTTTGCCAATCACGACTGCACCAGCATCCAACAAGCGCTGCAAAGCGGTACTGGTGTAGGGCGAAACAAATTTTTCTAGGATTTTTGATCCAGCCGTAGCCCCAATCCCTTGCATCACAATGTTGTCTTTAACTGCCAAAGGATACCCCGCCAGTGGCAAATGCTGTCCTGCTTTAACTCGAGCGTCTATGTTTGCGGCAGTTTCTAGCGCATTAGGATTTAAGGAAATAAAGGCATTGAGCGAATCATTTTGAGCCATTGCTAGGCTTTTTGAGACGACTTCAAGAGCGCTTCTCGAGCCAGATGAAATTTCTTTTGTCAGTGCCAAAGTCATGAGCGCGATGCTACCAGAAAGTTATGTCACAACGCTAGAATTAGGATTTGGTTTTGTGCTTGGCTTCCTCTTCGTCACGCAGCACCCGACGTAAAATCTTTCCAATCGGGCTTTTGGGCAACTCGAGCCTGAATTCAATTTGCTTTGGGACTTTATAGGCTGCCAGTTGTCCTTTACAAAACTCAGTCAAGGCTTCGGGGGTGACACTCGAGCCAGCACGCAAAATAATAAAGGCTTTGACCGTCTCGCCTCGGTACTCGTCGGGTACACCAATCACCACACATTCTTGGACTGCCAAATGCTTGTACAAAACCTCTTCGATTTCTCGCGGGTAGACATTGTAGCCACTGGCATCAATCATGTCTTTTTTACGATCCACAATGTAAAAGTAACCATCGTCGTCCATCCGTGCCATGTCGCCTGTCAGCAACCAACGTTTACCAGCTATTTCCTTAATGCTGTGACTCGTTTCTTCAGGGCGCTGCCAATAGCCCTGCATCACATTATGTCCAGAGATGCCAATTTCACCAATTTCACCCATCCCTACTGGCTCGAGGTTTTCGGTAAAAAGCGCCAATTCTACTCCCGGCATCGGAATACCAATACTGCCATCACGCCGCTCACCATTGACTGGGGTGTTGGTAGCACACGGGCTACATTCGGTTAGCCCGTAGCCCTCGAGCAACTTGCCACCGCAACTGGCTTCAAAAACATGGGCAACCTCAATGGGCAGGGCAGCCGCACCAGATAAACAAATTTGTAAACTCGAGAGGTCGTACTTTTTGACTTCTGGGTGATTATTGATTGCCACATACATGGTCGGCACACCGGGAAACATCGTTGGTTTGTGCTTATGAATCGCCTCGAGGACATCCTTTATCTGAAAACGCGGTTGCAAAATCATTGTCCCAGCCGCCCGAATCGTCATGTTCATCGCAACCGTCATGCCGTAAACATGAAAAAATGGAATTACACAAAGCGTGGTTTCCTGTGCATCGCGCATATTTGGAGTCCAACTGGCAGCGCTGGTCAGGTTACTCATTAAGTTGCGGTGGGTCAGCATTGCCCCTTTAGGTGTGCCAGTCGTTCCGCCTGTGTATTGCAACAGCGCCAAGTCATCGGGCAGAACACTGGTTTTGGGGGCGCTACTGGGGGCGTTTTTCTCGAGTAATTTTTTGAACTGCACAATGAAAGGTTCAGGTTTAACTTCAACCCAAGTGCCGTCTCGTTTGGCTTTGACGGGGTACAGCAGATTCTTAGGAAACGGTAAAAAATCGGCTACCGTACTCATAATCACCCGTTTGACCGGCACACTCCCCGCAATTTCACGGTAACGCGGATAAAATAAATTGAGCATCACCAGTGTTTCTGCCCCACTGTCCCGAAGCTGCTGCTCGAGTTCCCTTGCCACATAAAGCGGACTGGTATTGACCACGACTGCGCCAAGCATCATCGAACCAAAAAAAGCAATCACAAACTGCGGACAATTGGGCAGCATAATCGCCACCCTATCGCCCTTTTTAACGCCTATTCTTTCGAGTGAATTAGCAAACTTACGGGCATTCTCGAGCAGCACTGCATAATTCATTGTAAACCCTAAAAACTCGAGGGCAATACGGTCTGGAGCGCGTTTGGCTGCCCCTTCTAAGATGCTGTGAATTGGGCTTTCTGGGTAAATCAAGGATTTTGGAACGCCAGTGTCGTATTTGGATAGCCAAGGGTGTTGTGTCATGGGTGTACCTCAAAGGAGCAAAGAAGCCTTGCGTTGATGCCAATAAAAGAAAGTAAAACTTAGACTCAGTATAAGTTTTTTTATGAAAAGTTCAAGTGCTAAGGCAATAAATTTGTGGTCACTCCAATCCGAATATTCGGCAAACGAATCAAACGAAAAACCGAATCTGTTGGAGCGTCCAAATCCGCACCAAGCAACACCAATTGAGTCGGGTTACTGCTCGAGCCTAACGCCACCGCTCGAGACTGAGCGGCAGTGGTTGTTTCAAGTAATGCCCGTGAAACCCGAACTGCACTGTCGGAACTGACCAAAAAGCTGAGCTTAAACTTAAAAATTTTAGAGAGTGGATCGGTTTGTACCAAGCGCCGAGGAATCCGCACGGCTACACTGACCAGTGCCGTTCCACCCGCCTCGAGTCGGCGGTTTAAGTTGTTTTTGACAATATACGAATAATCTAAGACACTTTCAGTTGCCCCGATTAAGCCCGAGCCTCGAGCAGCGTTTTGAAGCGCCATACTTTCACTTAAACGATACCCTTGAAAATCCGAAGCGTTTTCGTCGGGAACAGGTGTAGTCGCCCCAAGCTGCATCCCATGAACTGGCAGGATTTGCTGTCCAGCGCTTGGGTTTGTGTACAATGCACCATCTGGATTATTGGCATCTGGGAATGCGCGAATATCAAAAGCGGCAGTCTCGCCGACGTTCCCCGTTTTTGCCACTGCCCGTAAAGCGATATTCTCGAGCGGTTGAGGGCTTATATTGGTGACACGATAGGTTGCCGTCAAGTACCGCACCCCACCAGACACAAAGTCAATATCCGAATAAGTC
>JAYWHB010000063.1:0-1821 GCA_043777915.1 Deinococcales bacterium | reverse complement strand
TGAGATCGAAATTGACAAAATGTGCTTAAATTTCATGATAAAAAATTTCTTAAATTTCATATTTGCTCCGCAGTTGTACCAAACTTTGAATAAAGCGTTCTCGAGTTGCCACATCACCAATGCTATCGGCTAATGCCCGAATGGTTTCCGAGAATCTTGTGACTGGAACTTGGGTCATGTCCACACTTAAGCCGTGTCCAACATCGGTATATAAAAATTCTCCAGCAGGACCGAGTAAGCCTATATAACTGCGCCGTAACTCGAGCATAAATTCATTTGAGATGGTGTTGGTGCTTGCCTTACCAACTTGCAATAAACCGCGTGTGCTTAGCGCCGCCACCGCTTGGCGAATTCGCGCCTCAGACCAATTGAGGCTCTGACCGACTTGGCGCAGGGTTGCCGAACCGTTCAAACGCGGCAGCAACATCAGTTCATCGGCAGAAAGGGTTAATTCGCCTTCAAATTGTCCGACCATTCTGGCACGGCGGTCAAGGTCAACCCCTAGTTCATCGTTGGAAACACCCTCATCTTGGGCAACGGCAATGGACAGGGCTAAACCCTCGAGCGAAGTATCTATGCTCGAGCGAGGACTGCGTTCACCCGAATGAAAAAGAAAACGCCCGCCAGCCCAGCCTGTGACCTTGCGAATGGCGTGCTGTCCAAGTAAGACCCCTGCTTCGGCATGGGTAACTTCGCCACTTTCGATATAAATGCTGGCATCTTCTTGTCCGTAATGCACCTCGAGCCGACCAGAAGCCGCCGTTAATTTTAGGTACGACAATAGGCTAAACAGTTGTTCTTTTTCTAATGCACCAGATAATGTACTCATGATTAACCTTATTAAACAAACATGCTAGAGCGGACAAACAACTTCAAGCCCAGCCGCCCGCCACAAACGACGGTACTTATCCCGAATTGGCGCTATAAGCGGGTAAAGCGCTTCTGGTGGAATCTGCAATTGCTTTAAGGTTTCTAAGTAAGCCGCCACCAAACCCTCAAATAATTCTTGGCTAGGACGACTGACAATCAGTAAACTGGCGGTGTAACGCAAATCGTCTAAGAACGGGTCTAATGTGCTGTAACGGTCTACCAGCAGCAAACGGGCTTTACGAAAGGTCAAATCCCAAGTGTCCCTGCCGCGTACCGAATCGGTGCGTTTCTCGCAAAAAGACAGAATTTCGTTCCAAGCTCGAATCAGTTCATCGAACGAACTTTCGCTCAGAATTGTGTTCTGATCAAGACTCGAGAAGCCATTTTTGCTGTAGACCGCAAATCGTGTGCCTTCTTCGGTGGATTCAAGAGCGATTCTGGTTTGGGCTTCGTGTTGAAAAAGTACCCGTTCGGCTTGTTCGTAACTGACCAAGACTGGTGTGCCATTGTTATAGGTCATGACCCCGCGCCAATCTTCACCAAGGGTCAGTAGTTGCCCTGTTAAATTTTGTTGTTCGATGCTCGACATAATGGCACTGACCGAGGCTTGTGGTACAACCCGCTCGAGTTGTAAGCCCCAAGTGCCAATCTCGAGTAAACTCTGTACTGCGTATCGGTCTAGGGTATACAGACTGATGCTGGCTTCGCGGTTCATATAAAGCGATAAAAAACCGTCGCGGCTGAGTATCTGCCCTGAATCTGTGATCTCGACACCTCGCGATCAGCACGTGGGCGCGCCAACCTGGCGCGATCGAGGGTCGAGAAAAAGTTTTGGATACATAGGGATGGCACCCGAAGAGGTACGGGTGCTTCCTCACGGTAGACATCTCTCGCAAATTGCCATAGCTTTCGCGCCCACAATGTCACGTCGATGGGAAAGTTATCTGTCAT
>JAYWHB010000062.1:0-5095 GCA_043777915.1 Deinococcales bacterium | reverse complement strand
GGAGGTGGTTGTCTATTTGTCATGAGAAACAAAGACTACACCTCCACTTTGTGTTGGTCACGTATCCCTACAAGTCAACCGACTTTTAACTATCTGTCGTGGTCTTCGATGTCTGGTAATTGCTCAAGATTCTTAAAACTGAGGTCTTTGATTTGTGCTGCACTAGGCAATAAAGCATTCAAGAAATCCATCAAGTGTGGTTTAGATGCTTCCTCCCCAAAGATTTTCTTAAATCCAAAATCGGTGAATGGATTAACAGAGACGTTTGCCATATGGTGAATAGTAGCAGGGTCTAAGTTATTTTCCTAGTATTTCTACTGCGGTAGCGGTCATTTATTCTGCCAGACAACATCAGAAATACTCGAAAAATGCGTGTGGAGGCGTAAAAGCTAGAAGCTGAACGCCCCACTAAGGCTGAGAGAATTTACTTCTTGCCGTTATTGTAACTAACTTAAATTGCTTCCAGCAAAAGTAAATCTGGATTCTCGAGTAAACGCGTCACTTGTTTTAAGAACCTCGCAGCTTCTGCACCATCTATTAAACGGTGGTCAAATGAAAGACTTAAGTACATCATTTTACCAATCACAATCTGACCATCTTTGACGATTGGGCGGTCTACGATGGTGTGAACCCCAAGAATCGCGGCATCGGGTGCGTTGATAATCGGGAAAGATAACAAACTACCAGCACTGCCAATGTTTGTAACTGCAAAACTCGAGCCACTGATTTCATCTGGGGTTAGTTTGCCTTCTCGGGCTTTTCCAGCCAAATCAGTGATACTCTTGGCAATCTCTAAAATGCTTTTGCTGTCCACGTTTTTAACCACGGGGACAATTAAACCTGCTTCGGTGTCTACGGCGCAACCAAGGTTGAAGTATTGCTTATGCACCACTTCGCCACTGGCTTCGTCATAACTGCTATTGACATTTGGGAAGGCTTTTAAGGCACTGGCTATCGCCTTAAAAATAAATGGCAGGTAGGTAATTTTCACGCCTGCTTTTTCGGCAGTTGGTTTGAGGCGTTCACGTAAATCCACCAGAGTAGTCAAATTGGCTTCGTCTACGGTGAGGGTACGAACCGTGTACAAATGGCTGGCAATCATCGCGTTGCTAATCACGCGGCGCATTCCACGCAAGGGCGTGCGGGTCTCGAGATGCTCCAAACCCTTTGGGGTGCGGTACTGCGGTGGAGGAACGGTCATACCGCCACCACTGGCAGCCACCACAGGCGCAGTCACCACGACAGGCGCGACACTCGGCACAATGCTTGTACCACTGTAGGTACTGGCACCGGCGGCTTCGACATAATCTTTGACATCTTCGACCCCAACCCGTCCATTTGGACCACTGCCGGGGATTTCCATGATGTCTATTCCAGCTTCCCTTGCCAATTTACGAGCGGCTGGAACAGCCAAGGGGCGACCAAATTTGTTGACTCCGGCTGTTTTTACAGGGCTGCTCGAGGCGGCTTTGGCAGTGTTACCAAAACTTAGTGCCACAGCTTTGGTTGGCATTCCGTAACTGCTGTTGGTGGCGCTTTCGGTGGCGCTCTGAGAATCATCTCCGAGTTTGACTGTGTTGCTGGCAGCAACAGGGGCTGGGGCAGACACAGCCGCACTCGAGCCATCACCGATAATCGCAATGACTTTTTTGACCTCAACCACAGCGCCTTCTTTAGCCACAATCTTCTCGAGAATTCCCGAGTATGGCGCTGGGATTTCGGTGGTGACTTTATCGGTCATCACTTCAGCAATCATTTGCCCTTCGGTGACAGTATCGCCTTCTTTGACCATCCATTTGAGGATTTCGGCTTCAACAATGGATTCTGCCATGACTGGCATCAGCATTTCTTTTGACATGGGGTTCTCCTCGTGTATCCACGTATTGTAGGGGTGAGGCATGCCTCGCCCCTACGGTTAGGCGCTTAACACTTTTTGAATAGCGGCGGCAATATGGTGCGCTTCGGGTCTCGAGAAATGATTGAGGCTGTTAAATGGGCTTGGCATGGTGTCAAAGCTGCATACACGTTCGATGGGGGCTTCGAGTTCATAGAAGGCTTTTTCCATGATTTGCGCCGCGATTTCCGCGCCGATACCAGCGGTTTTGGTGGCTTCGTGAACAATAATCACGCGCCCTGTTTTAGCCACACTCTCGAGGATGGTTTCGATGTCGAGTGGCACAATGGTGCGGAGGTCTATCACTTCACAGCTTATTCCAGCACTGGCAGCAGCTTCAGCCGCCGTTTCGATGTTTTGCATCATGCCGCCGTACCCAATAATCGTTACGTCTTTGCCTTTACGGGCAATTCGGGCTTTACCAAGAGGGATGCTGTAATAACCCGTCGGTACGTCCATGCGGATTTTTGGGTCGCGGTAACGGACGATGGTTTCAAAGAAGAATACCGGGTCATCATCCTCGATGGCACTGATTAACAAGCCCTTGGCATCATAGGGGTTACTTGGATACGCGACTTTAATTCCGGGTGCATGGGCAAGGTAGGCTTCGGGTGAATCGGCGTGTTGCTCGAGTAAACCTGTGCCACCACCAACAGGAAAACGCACCACCATCGGCACGTTGTAACGCCCTCGGCTGCGGTAACGGTAACGCGAAACATGACTAAAGATTTGGTCAAAGGCGGGCATCATAAAGCCACCAAATTGCAATTCGACGACAGGACGCATTCCAACTGCGCCAGCCCCAATCGCTGTGCCAATAATGCCAGATTCGGTCAGTGGGGAATCAAAAACACGGTCTTCGCCATGCTTTTTTTGTAATCCAGTGGTGATGCGGTAGACACCACCTAAATTACCAACATCCTCGCCGTAAATCACAACTTTAGGGTCTTGCTCGAGCATAATGTCCATTGCATCGGTGATGGCTGCTGCCATGGTCATTTGTTTGGTTTCTTGGCTCATGCGTTCACCTCCGAAATGCGCTGGGCTAAAATCTCTTGTTGCTCGAGAATTTGCTGTGGTGGATTAACAAACACATACTCGAGAAGGGCTTTGGGGTCTGGCACTGGGTGGGCATCGGCGACATCTAGGGCAGCTTGGAATTCTTCGGTAATTTCGCTCATCATCGCTACTTCGCGGTCTTCGTTCCAGCGTTTTTCGTTGGTTAAAAATTGGCGCACTCGAGCGATTGGGTCGCGTTGCTCTGCCCAAAATTTCGGGTCGGCGTTTTCATCACGGTAGGCTTTAGGGTCGTCACCCGTGGTGTGCGGACGAATACGGTAGGTCATCTGTTCGATTAAACTGGGTCCTTTACCATCTCTGGCATCCTGTACAGCTTTTTTAGCGACCGTATGAACCGCCAGAATATCGTTGCCGTCTACCAAATAGCCAGGAATGCCGTAACCTTCGGCGCGACGCATCAGGTGGTCTACACCCGACTGGACTTTGCGCGGTACAGAAATTGCCCAACCATTGTTCTCGATGATAAACACGGCTGGGGCTTTACGGGCGGCGGCAAAATTGACACCAATGTGAAAGTCCCCTTGGGAAGTGCCACCTTCACCGATATAGGTCATGGCAATTCCACCAGTCTTTTGCATCTGCAAGCCCATGGCTACGCCAGCCGCATGAACAATTTGTCCGGGGATGCTAATAATAATTGGCAGGATATTTAGGTCATCCGGAATACGCCAACCTTCTGGATGTCCACGCCAATACATAATCGCTTGGCTCATGATCCAACCGTGGGTAATCATGGCGGCGGTGTTGCGGTACATCGGAGCCATAAAATCAAGTTTTTGGTCAAGTGCCATGGCACTGCCAATCTGACTGGCTTCTTGCCCACCAAATTGCGCGTAATTGCCGAGTTTCTGGCTTTTATACAAGAGCATAAATTTGTCGTCTAAGTGTCGTAAGCGCGACATTTGACGGTACATCTCCTCGACAACATCAAGGTCTGGGATCAAATCTTCGCGCACGGGTTTGCCATCGGGCGCAAGAATTTGAAAAGGCGTAAGCTCAGAAGCTATGGGCATACTGCCAGCGAACATGGCTTCGTTCGCTTGGTCGGCAGTCCCTTTTTTGGTGGTACGGCGAGAAGTTGCCATAAGAAGTGCATATTAGTACGTTTTAGACTGTTTGTGTTTTTGTAAAAAACTAAGATTTTTAGCCTTAAAATCACCTCTCGAGAATTCAATTGTCATGTCTGAGAGGTACTCGAACTATAATCTCGAGACAAGAGGGAAATTTTGTACTTGGTACAAATTCGCCACCTTGTGCTGTTTATCACAGCTAAAAAGAAACCAATCGGTCTTAAAAGATAAAGAGAAAAGAAACTTTAGCTTAACTTACTTTCTTTGGCAATCTGGGCAGAAATGTGTACCACGACCCGCCAAGCTGTACTTTTCTATTCCAGCCCCGCAACGGCTGCAAGGCTGTCCAGTGCGGTCATAGGCATGATGCTCGAATTGAAAATACCCAGATTCCCCACTTGGTTGCTGATATGAATTATCCGATAAGGTGCTGCCACCAGCCGCCACAGCTTTTTGCATCACTTCGATAATTGCCTGATGCAAGCGCTTAGCTGCCGCAGCCGATAACTTGGAGGCTTCAGGGTGAATTTTAGCCAGCCAGAGGCTTTCGTCGGCGTAAATATTACCCACACCAGCCACGGGTTTTTGAGAAAGTAAAGCGGGTTTGACTCGAGAAACCTTACTCATTGCCACTTGAAAATCTTTTAGTACAAAACCAGCCTCGAGCGGTTCAGGACCCATACTCGAGAGTGCCTTGATATGCCCCCAATCGTTGCTCGGCACAATTTCCCAAAAACCAAAACGCCTCGAGTCTACATAACTGACTTCGCCATCGTGCAGCACCAAACGCAGCCGTTCAAAACGTGGTGGCTCGAGAAATGTTTTATCTTGTGGCAATCTGAAGCCACCCGTCATTTTGAGGTGAACAATACAATCCAAACCATCATCCAGCCGAAAAATCAGGTACTTGCCACGCCGCTCGAGTTTTAGGATTTGCTTGCCGAGCATGGCAGTGGTGTTGCGGTAACGGTTTGGGTCGGTGTGCAGCACATCACGCACCACCCGCCCTAACAGCACTGGCTCGAGCATACGGCGGGTGGTTTCGACTTCG
>JAYWHB010000061.1:0-14536 GCA_043777915.1 Deinococcales bacterium | reverse complement strand
ACAAAACCAGTCATCTCGAGCAACACCACAGCCACGCAAGCCGCAAAACTACAAGCGCAGAAGCTCGAGGCTCAAAAGTTGGCAGCACAAAAACTGGCTGCTCAAAAGTTAGTAGCACAGAAACTTGCTACTCAAAAATTAGCCGCCCAAAAGCTCGAGACGCAAAAATTAGCCGCCCAAAAGCTCGAGAATCAAAAATTAGTCGCTCAGAAACTCGAGAATCAAAAAACAGCCACACAAAAGCTTGAGGCGCAGAAATTAGCCGCTCAGAAACTCGAGACGCAAAAACTAGCCGCACAGAAGCTCGAGGCGCAAAAATTAGCCGCCCAAAAGCTCGAGAATCAAAAATTAGCCGCACAGAAGTTAGCCGCACAAAAACTTGCTACTCAAAAGTTAGCTGCACAACAAGCCCAAGCCACAAAACCCAGTACCTCAACATTTACTCCAAATAATGCAGCCGCCCAACAAAACGCCCAACTTCAAGCCCAAGCCGCCCAACGACGTGCTGCCCAACAACGTGCCGCAATTCGTGCTGAAGCCAATCGGCGTTACTTAGCACAACAACGACTAGAAGCCCAGCGCTTAGCCGTCAGACGCGCCGAACAACAAGCTGCCGCTAGACGTGAAGCCGAGCAAGCCGCTATCAGACGTGCCGAACAACAAGCCATCGCCAGACGTGAAGCCCAACAAGCTGCGACACGAAGGGCAAGTCAACAAGCCGCCGCCAAACGCGCCAGTGTTTCGGTACGCAGTCTCAATCAAGGTAGCTTTAGTGCTTGGGATAGATCGGGTGCAGTTTTACGCTACTCGAGTTGGGCGGCTATTCCGGATTCAGTACGGGCGCTACCCACAGCCCAATTTAGGGCGCAAGTTTATGTGGCATCTTCGCCAGCCAACTTGCCTGGTTTACCACGATAGGTTGAAATTATGACGCTGCGCGAAGCCATGAAATTACTGGAACTGAATGAACGAACCCTTGACATCAGTATGCTTGACAGTGCTGCACGGCAACGCATGGATGGCTCAGAGTCTTCGCTGGAACGCGACCAGATTTTAGAAGCCTACCGGCGGGTACAAATTTTTCTTGACCCTAGCGCCGATGAACGTTTTACCATGCGTGGCTCGAATGTATTGGCAGCCTTATCAGAAACTCGAGAAGAAAAAGCGCTGATACAGCAAGCTCATTTTGATCAAGACCATGAAGTGGTGATGGTAGACGATGATGATTTAGCACCCGATTCTTTCGCACAGCCTTTAGCACCAGAACCTATGGCTTTTGATGCCGACGACACGACCTTTGATTTAGAACTGGATTTTGGGTCAGCCGAACCACCAAATTTGTCTGAGCCTGTGGGCTTGGCAGAGTCACCCGTGAGCTTAGAACCTTTAGGGTTATCTGAACCTTTAGGATTCTCTGAGCCTTTGGCGGTTTCCCAACTCCCAGCGCAATCCGAACCAGATATTCGTACAACGGCGGAATTGCCTATATTGTCCATGTCCGAATTGGGTTTGGAATCAACACCAGCCGCTAACGAAATCCAACCCATCGAAGCCAGTTTAGATTGGTCACAACCAGTACCTCTACTCGAATCAACCCAAGCAGAAGTCCATTCAGAATTCGACGATTCTTTACTGAAAGCCGTCCCACCACCCAAAGATGAAACAGCTTTAACAATTATAGATGAATCGCCCCGTGATGACCTACCACTAAGTAGGGATGTCTTGCCACAACCAGAAAAAAAGGTTATCCCAGTAAGTAATACGCCAGCACCAGCCAGACCCAAACCAGCCAGTAGCCCAACAGCCCAAAAGAATCCAACTTCAAGCCCTGAGCGCCGTGTTTCTCGAGCCGCCCAAGTGTCTGGGGTCAGCAAAGCCTACACACCAGCCAAGAAAAAACCCAGCAACCGCCCGCCAGTCTGGGCATGGCTGATTGCTTTAGCGATGCTGATTAGCACTGGGATTTTTGCCGCACCAACCTTAATTAAACAATTTGCAACCGCCCAACCCAAAAAACCAGCGCCTAGCCTGAGTGTGACCGATGTACCACAAGCACCTATCGTTAAACCAGTTGTTAAGCCAGTGGCTAAACCCGTTGTTAAGCCCGTGGTCAAACTAGTGACTAAACCAATCGTTAAGCCCGTGGCTAAACCTGTTGTTAAGCCTGTGGTCAAACCAGTGGCTAAACCAATAGCCGTTAAACCAGTCACTACGCCAACACCGCAGGTCAACAAACCAGCCGTTATTGCCGCCCCTCAAGTGACACCAAGCCCAGTGGTCAAACCACCTAAACCAGTGGTTGCACCTAAAAAACCAGTTGTACGCGATTCAAACAGTGCTGCCAATTTACCACCAATTTCAGTTGCTCCCAAACCAAAGCCAGTGGTTAATAAACCAAAACCAGTCGTGACCAAACCCAAACCAGTCGTGACTAAGCCTAAACCAGTGGTCAGCAAACCCAAACCAATTCCAGTGGTTGTTCCAACACCAGTTACACCACCTGTTGCTACTGCCCCAGTCATGAAAATTGAACCGCCCGCAGAAGTGGTAGACCCAAATAACCTGAGCCGAGAACAAATCGGACGGCGTTTTTTGAACGAAAAATACTATGCCGATTGGTTATCGAGAAAAGCCCAACTCAAATACCCAAGTTGGGACGAGATTCCAATTGCCACCCAAGTCTTGGCTTACGCTGATTTTCGCAGTGTGGTATTAATTTCTTTACCGTGATTTTGCTAAAAAAACGGCTCTTAAAAGTGGCGACCAGAAGACCGCATCTAGTAAAAATACAAATGCCCCAAAACGCAATTTGAAGACAGCCGCCAGCAGTAAAATCAGGAATTGAAAAGCAAATGTACCAAAAACCGCAAAAACCAACAGTGCATTGGGATTGCGGTACGAGACCGTTAGATGCGTACTGAAACGGTGCAGCCCAAACGAAAGCGCAAACACAATAATTGGCTCGAGCCAAACCAAAGGCTCAGGCTCAAGTAAAAGGCGCAACAGTAACCAAATCGGTGTAACCAGCAAAGCAATTTGCAAGGAAGAACGCAGGCTCGATTCAAAAAACCACATGGGCGTATTTTACGAGGTTGCTCGTGGGAAAATCCCAGTCTCGAGGTAGGTGCGTAAGCGTTGTTCGGAAGTCTCGAGGTACGTTTGCTTGAAGGTCGGCTGTTTCGTTGGTTAAAAGGTCATTTGCCAGCAGCAATTGCCGCCCAGCGATGATTGTTTCGAGTTCGGCTTGTTGGTAATTGGGCAGATTCCCATGACCAAAAAATAGCGCATTCTCGAGGGCAGCACTATTTTTTAAGCGGCGCAAATAAAAAATACTAATCCCAAAATCTTGCAAAGGTCATGTGGCACAGTCTACAAAACAGTCTTGGTTAAACGCATATGCAGTTTGGCGGATGCTGAGGCAACTCTAAACCCATTAAACTAAACCATGCAAATAAGGGATTTTACAATCACCGACTTGGCAGCCGTTGTGCAGATTCAAAATGCTGTCGTGCCACTCCAAGCCTTGAGTAAGAGCGAACTCGAGCATGACCTGACCAAACTCGAGGAGAATGTACGCCCAGTCTTTATTGTTGCCCAAGAATACGGCACAGTGCTTGGGGCAGCCAATTACCACCGCTTTGCGGGGGCGTACCACCCCAATAAATTTGGTATTGAAATCTGGGTACAACCCGAGTCTCAGGGGCGCGGCATTGGCAGCGCCCTTTATGCTGCACTGCTCGAGAAACTTGCGCCACTCGAGCCAATTTCGGTCAATACCCAAGTGCGCGAATCCGATGCTCGAGCCATGCGTTTTGCCCAGTCTCGAGGCTACAATGAACTCAAACGCGATTTTGAGAGTTTACTCGACATTGGCAACTTTTTAACTGCGCCTTACCAAGCAAAAATCTTGAATCTCGAGTCAAGTGGTGTACAACTTATCAATTGGCAAGAAATGGGTTCGCTTGAGCGCCGTCAAGAATTCCATGAGGTCTTTGAAACGGTGCGCTTGGATGTGCCACGGGCTGAACCAGCCACCCGAATCACTTTTGAATTCTTTAATGAAAACATTCTTTCGGACGCTGAAACGCTCCAAGAAGCCTCGTTTTATGCCCTCGAGAACAATAAAATCATTGGCTTTACAGGTTGCTTTAGAGGCGCAAGAGAAGGCTGGGTAGACCAATGGCTAACCGCGACCACCCGCGAGGCTCGAGGACGAGGCATTGCCACTGCTCTAAAAACTAAGCAAATCGAAGTGGCACAACAGCTTGGTTTTCACACCATCCGCACCGACAACGACACCCGCAACACGGCAATGCTGGCGATTAACGACAAACTTGGCTTTGTTCGCCAACCCGCTGTACTGGTCATGAAAAAAGAGTTTTGAACAGCAAAGTTTGTGCAATGCCCAGCTTGGATTGAATGTATTAAAGAATCACAAGGAGAACCCCATGAATGGTTTAACGATTAAACATAAGCTCAGCAGTGGTCATGCGTTTAACACCGCCGAAAGTATCTTAGCCAGTCTCGAGCCAGCCGTGGCAGTAGACATCCCAGAAAATGCAGTGCATAGCATCGCGGGTCATGTGGCGCACATGGCATGGTGGCAACGGCAAATGCTGCTTGACATTAAACTTGGTAAACGCCAACGTCAAAGCAGTGATGAATTCCCCAGTACGGTCACGCTCGAGGACTGGAACGGTGTTAAACGAGACTTTCTTGATGGTCTCGAGGACTTAAAAAAATGCTGTGATGACCCTGTTTTACTGGGGACAAAATATATTCACACCTCAGAAACAATTGCCGAGGCACTGCTTGATTTTGCAATCCATAATGCCTATCACCTTGGACAGATTGTGTTGCTGCGGCGTTTACAAGGCGCTTGGAAGGAGCAACCATGATTCGTTCACTTGGTTATAAAACCGATTTATTCTTTCGTGGTTTTGAGGGCGAAATTCTCGAGCGGGACGAGTACACCGTGATTCGCACCCCGAAAAACCCTACTTACCGTTGGGGTAATTTTTTGCTGTTCAAACGCGCCCCTATCCCTTCCGACCTCGAGCCGTGGCAAGCAGCCTTTCGGCTCGAGCATGGCGCAGCCCCACACATTGCCCTTGGTTGGGATGACCCCGAAAAAGGGGATATTAGCGCTTTTACGGCGGCTGGGTTTGACTTTGACCAAAGCATTGTCATGACTGCGACATCGGTGCATCAGCCGCCAAAAATCAATCCCGATTGTCAAATCCGCCCTCTCGAGGGGTCTGATTGGCTCGAGTGGATAGACCTAGAATGTGCAGTCAATGATGCTCTACCCGAATCGGAGCGCGAGGGGGCTGGCTACCGCGTTTTTGTTGAACGCAAAGGTGCAGAGGTGCAGCGCATGAGTGCGGCTGGTCATGGGCATTTCTGGGGTGCTTTTCTCGGGAATAGATTGGTGGCAAGTTTAGGCTTGTACTTCTGGCAGGGTGTGGGCAGATTCCAGTGGGTAGCGACCCACCCAGAGTATAGGCGGCGCGGCTTGTGTGGCACATTGGTGCATCATGTGGCAAAACTTGGACTCGAGCAGGTACAAACCCTTGTGATGGTGGCTGACCCTGAGTATGTGGCGGCAGGGATTTATGAAAGTGTCGGGTTTAAGCAAAGCGAAAAACAATTCCAACTCGAGAAGGTCAGTGTGTAAAAAACTGCACAGGTGGCTCATGCCATCTGGATTTGAATAGCCTAATCTTTAAGCATGAAAAAGTATCAACTTTTCTTGTTGCTTGGGGTTATCTGTGCCTGTGCTTCGGCTGCTCCTGTATTCAGCACCCAGAAATACGAACCAAGTTTAGAGAATTTTGCCAATCCAGAACGTGGTTTTTATCAGCAAGAAGGTCTGATGGGAGAGGGGACAAAACGAAATCCATTGAGCGTCAATGCACTCCTGAAAGCTCGAGCCGAAGGTGTATCCACGCTACGTTTATACATCAGGATAGATGAATTCCTAAATTCGGATATAAGTGCTGATGCACTCACCTTTTTGAATTCCGAATTTGCTAAAGCTCGGGATGCAGGCATGAAAATCATTCCGCGTTTTACTTATAATTTTCCCGAGGGTGGAACTTTTCCATTCAAAGACCCAGATGCCTCATTAGCACGGGTTCTTAGGCATCTTGATCAACTCGAGCCTTTGCTAAAAAACAACGCCGATATTTTGAGTTTCATGGAAGCTGGTTTTATTGGTGCATGGGGCGAATGGCACAGTTCTACCAATCAACTGGTCGGTTCTGATGGAGTCAATGCCGCTTCTACCCAAATTGTCAAGCGTTTACTCGAAATTCTGCCTAAGTCAAGAATGCTGGCACTGCGCTACCCGCCGCACAAACAACAATTATTTGGCAACACACCGCTCAGCCCAAGCGAAGCCTTTTCGGGTTCGGATCGCGCTCGAGTTGGCGCACATAACGATTGTTTTTTGGCTTCCAAAACCGATTGGGGAACGTATCCAGAAAATGCTGCGGCTCGAGAAGCCCTGAAAACCTTTCTCGAGTTGGATAACCAGTTCTTACCCCAAGGTGGCGAGACTTGTAACGCCAATGCCGAAGCCCAAGCCTTTATTGGTTGTCAAAATGCACTGCAAGATTTACAACGCCTCAAATACACGGCGCTCAACCGGGATTATCACACAGATGTCTATGCTGTATGGCAACAAGAAGGGTGTTTGGAAGCGATTAAACGCCGTCTTGGATACCGTTTTGAACTGCTCGAGACCTCTATGCCAAATGCAATCAAAGCCAACCAAGCATTAAGCCTAAACATCAGTCTTAAAAACACAGGCTTTGCCACACCGTTTAACCCTCGAGGCTTAGCAGTTGTTCTGCGTGGCAAAAAAACATATGTGCTGAACATTACCGACGGGCAGAGCATCCCAAAAAATCGCTTGCTTGACCCGCGTTTCTGGGCGGCTGGTCAAACCATCCAGTTTGAAACAACCTTATCTTTACCCTCAGACCTTGAAGTGGGTCAATACGATGTGCTGCTGCATCTATTTGACCCAGAAATAAGCCTAAAAAATAAGCCAGAGTTTGCAATTCGACTTGCCAACCAAGGCGTTTGGGAAAGTCAAACGGGCTTTAATAAAATCCGTCGTCTCGAGATTCTGCCTTAAAATTGTGTAAGGGAAAGCAGTTCGTTTTGTGATAAGACGAACATTAACGTTGTACTGCTTTTCTTTGAAAGCCTCGAGCAGAAGCTGTATACTCGAGACATAGAAACGGTTCAAAGTTTGTCTAAGTGCTGTTTGAGTACAACAACTGTTTTATCTAAACCCTGCGCTTGGAAGGTCTCGAGTAGTTCGGTAACACTGACTGGTGGTGAACGCAGTTGTTGGCGCTGACTGCATATCGCACTTAGAACACCATCCAACTGATTTTTGCAATGGAGCAAAAGAAATTCATCTGGATGCAAGGCTTCAAGACTGTATTTTTGTAAATATGATTCAGGGAAATCTTTGAGGTTGAAGGTGACAATATAACTGGCTTTTCCACGAATTGCCGCCGCTAAAACATGACGGTCATTCGCATCTGGCAACTCGAGTTTTGGTATGAGGTCGCTGTAACGCTTCACCCGAGCATCTTTAGCGTGTGTATCCATTAAATCTCGGGTTCGTTGTAAATCCCTAACTTGTAAATCAGGGCGATTCTCGAGGTATCAACTGATGCAACTCAAATACATCGCCCAAACAGGACTAGATTGCGGTTCGGCAGATCGTTTTACCATTCACACAGGAGCAATTGTGTCTCGAGCCTTAAATTCATGGCAAGTGGATCAAATCCCGTTCTTGGAACTAGCGAATGAAACTGCGAAACTTGGCAAAGAATTAGCGCAGAAATTTGGTTTTGAATATCCCACTCAGGTAGAGCAGACGGCAAGGAAATTTTTGTAGGTTGGGCTTTGCCCAAATCCTCCATCTCGAGTCACATCATTTTCTTGCTACTTTTAAGCCCAAGTTGTATTCTTTTAATATGAAAACCCTGATCCGTGAACAAGCCCAGCGTTTGCTCGAGCATTTGCCTGATGACGCAACTTGGGAAGATTTGCAGTACGCTATTTATGTGCATCAAGCCGTCGAAGCCGGTCAAGCAGATATTGATGCAGGACGGCATTTTACGTCCCAACAGGTTCGTCAGCGTTTTGGGTTGCCGCCACAATAATGATGCGTGTTATTTGGTCAGCCTCAGCTTTAGGGCATTTGGACACAATTTTTGCTTACCTCGAACCTCAATCTGAAACGTATGCACGTCAAACCATCAATCGGTTGGTTTTAGCCGCAGACGGTCTGGGGGATTTTCCTGATATGGGACATAAAGTTCCAGAGTTGGGTGACCATCGTCGGGAAATCTTTGAGCGTCCTTATCGTATTATTTATTCTTCCTCAGAAGCCTATGTGGAAATTCTTGCTGTGGTGCATGGTTCGAGAGGAAATCTGAAAACAGCCATGCGCTGATTTTTGTTCTCGAGAAAATTTTTAGTCTAATTAGGCGTAGGTTGGGCTTTGTCAAAATATAAGTCTCGAGCAACATCATTTTTTTGCTGTATCCTTTCATCCCTGATTCGTGAATAAACCCAGCACTTTCTCGAGTGATGGGCTTTAATAAAATCCGTAGTCTCGAGATTCTGCCTTAAGGGAGTAAACTAAACCCATGAAATTACCGCGCTTACTGTTCTTGTTGTTATTCCTCTCGAGTGTTACCTTAGCTGCCCCCAAACTACTGATTCAACCCAGAGATGGCATCGCCCCAATTTTAGAACGAATTAACGCGGCAAAAACCAGTATTCGTCATAAAATTTATCTGTTCACCGATTCACGCCAAGATGTCATAGATGCCCTAGCCGCCGCCACCAAACGCGGTGTGGATGTGCGAATTCTGCTCGAGCGCGAACCAAGCGGCACAAGTGGAGGCAACACCGCCATTTTTCTAAAACTCAAAGAAGCGGGCTTAAATGTGCAGTTGTCCAGAGCTTTTAAGTTTGTCTTTATTCACGAAAAAAGTTTTGTCTTCGATGACCGCGAAGCCTTAATTTCTACGGCGAATATCACTGGCTCGAGTTTTGGGGCGAACCGTGAATACCAAGTTGTTTTGGACGAACCCGCCTTGGTTAAAGAAATTGTTGATGTTTTTGAAGCCGACTGGAAAGGCGAGGATATAGACCTTAAAAATGCCAAATTGGTCTGGAGTCCGAGTCAAATAAAAAGTAATGGTTTGGTGCGCGGTAACTCGAGGGAAAAAATGATTGCCCTGATTCGCAGTGCCAGAACAAGCCTACTGATTCAGCAACAAAGCATGGCAGACGAAGAAATTATTCGTGAAATCCAAACGGTCTCGAGACAAGGTATCCCAGTCACACTGGTCGGACCGCCACAAGAACTGACCGATACCTACTATTACGCTGGGGCAGAACGGCTTCGCGGGGCTGGGGTTAAAGTTAAGTATTTACTGACCAATTATGTTCATGCCAAAGTGATTATTGCCGATAAAACCCGTGCTTTGGTTGGCAGCATTAACTTAAGTGGTAACAGTATCAATGCCAATCGTGAACTGAGCGTGATTCTCGAGCGCACTACCGCCCCAGAAGCGGTGGATGCCTTGGTTGCCCAAATCGAACTCGATGCCAGTAAAAGTGTGGACACCAATCCCTTTGCACTACCTCGGCTCGAGACAATCCAAGATGCGCGGAACATGGGTGAATTTGTGGGACGCGAAGGGACTTTTGAAGGCTTGGTCGAGGAAGTTGAACGGCGTGATGCGGTGGCATTCCTGACTTTTGGCAAGGGTGCAATTGCGCCTCGAGGAGTGGTTTTTGCTCGGGCATATGATGCCTTTGCCCAACCTTTTCCACAAGCCTACCTTGGTAAACGGGTACAGATTCGTGGGCGGGTACAGTTGTATGGCGATTATTATGAAGTGATTTTGAATTCTCCAGACCAGATTACGGTGCTGCCTTAAACCATTTAGGATTTGGCGCGAAATAAGTTCCGTTTTTTGTAGGGGCAGACCCCTGTGTCTGCCCTGCTCTCAGTTATTGGGTTAAATTCCCAAATCGGATTTTATTTTTGGACAATTTCTTAGGGTAAACGCTGAAGTTCAAATTTAACCCGTTCCAGATACAACCGGTCTTCGGCATCTTTAACGGCAATTCGGGTTGCATATTGCAGTTGCTCTCGAGCTTGCTCGGGTTTGTTGAGGGTTAAGTAAGCCTTGGCGTACTCGAGCCGAAAACCAATATTATTTGGGGCTAATTGCAGGGCTTGTTTGAAAAGCGGTTCGATTTGTCTGGCATCTGCCCCCATAGACAAAGCAGCCAAAGACCCTCTGGCGGTAATTTCGGTGTGCCAAACGGCTAAGCCGACCATTGCCCCTGCGTGATTGGGTTGTAATTCTAGGGTTTGGTCAAACAATTGTTTAATTTTTGAACCCGTTCCCTGTATTAAGGCAGCCCCAATGCCACGCAGCACACCAAGTTGCCCGATGGCTCGAGCCAATTCAAAGTAACCATCGGCAAGGTTGTCATCTTGGGCAATGGCTTTTTTGGCAAGATTTTCGGCTTGGATATACAGTTTTTCGCGTTGCGTTTCTGGCTGGGTGAGGGCGTAAACACTGTAGGCTCGAGCCGCACTGGCACTGTTTTTAGCGGTGTTCAACTCAGCAAACATTTTTGCGGCTGCTAAAAACTGTCCTTGGTTGTATAGGCTCATCGCTTCTTGTGCCGAATCTGCCAGTGCCACACAGCAAAAAATTAGGATACAGACAAGGTTTTTCATCATGTTGCCCCAAGTCGTAGTTGTAGGTTGCGAATTTCGTAACCTTCTAAAGTTGGATTAAAGGTAATTTTGGGGGTGCTGACCAATTGAATCGGTAATGCCAATAAACGCAATAAAAAAACATCGGTTTCAGCAAATGCCAAAAACGAGCCGGGGCAACGATGATGCCCGTCGCCAAAACTCAGTACGGGTTCTTGGACACTTTTTGGTAAAGGACGAACTGGGCAGAGGTCGTTGGGGTTCTCACCCACAGTCGCAGGGTCGGCATTGGCAGCATAGACGTGTAAATGCAGCAATGACCCGACTGGAAGCAGTTGCTCACCAAGCTGCATCGGGGCAGTGGTTCGACGTTTTAATGTGCCAATCACAGGTTCTAAGCGCAGGATTTCACCAAGGATGGCATGGCGTTCGGGTTCAGAAGCCACCAAGTAACGGGCGCGTAATTGGGGTCGCTCGAGCAGGTGCCAAACACAAACACTGATAAATTCTCGGGTCGTGAGCATCCCCGCCGCACCGTAAGTCACACATTCGCCAAGTACCTCAAAGGGTTTGTAGCCCAAACCAAGGATATGGCTAACCAAATCATCTTGCGGTTGTTTACGCCGAGCTTGGATGGCAGGTCGAACATCCAAATGAAAAAATGCCATGATATGGTAAGCCGAGGTCAAACGCATCAAGGGGCGCAGCCATTTCGGGGCTGTGGTTGGATTAAAAGCAAATGCTCCAATTCGAGCAGCCAAACCTTGGCGCGAACTGCCCGCTAACCCGATGACTTCGGCAGCCACTCCAACCGCTAACTCGAGTGCCATTTGGCTCAGGTCGGCTTGACGCTTATCCTTGAATCGGCTGATTAACTCGTCGCTCAGAGATTCCATCATTTGCTTATGCTTATTATTGGTGGTGCTTGGGGTAAAAAATTTAGCCGTTTGACTCCGCAATTGCTTGTGTCGTTCGCCCTCGAGAAAAAGTATCGGTTCTCGCATGTGTTTAATTCTTGACCCAAGTTCTTCGGCACTAAAACCTGCTTGGCGGGTCGTGTCAGAGCGCAAGATTTGGCGGCATAAATCAAAAGATTTGACTTGCCAAACACCATTGGTATCTTGTTCGAGGCTCGGTTGGGCAGATAAATCGGCGGCTTGGGTTTTACGTGAGCCTTTGGTCATGGCAGTATGGTCTATTGGGCAAGCAGATAAGGTCATGAATACTCCTTTATGATACAACATATATCATAAGCTATAGACTGGCGCATCTGATGAGAACTTGACAGCCCTAGCCAGCCCCGCACGAAAGCGCCATAATGACAAGATGCCCAAAACTGACCGGCGTATCAATCGCACCCGCCGACAATTGGCAGATGCTTTTATTCAACTTTGCTTAGAGCGCGATTATGAACAATTGACTTTACGCGACCTAACCGAACGCGCCGACATCGGGTATGCTACTTTCTTTAGGCATTATTCCGACAAAGAAAGTCTCTTAAACGCCATTCTCGAAGAAAGCATTAGTACCTTGATTAGCAGTGTCAACGCCCTCAGCGACCAGCCCGAACTGATGATGACCACCTTATTTAAGCAGTTACTCGAGCAACCCGAGCGCTACCAAATGCTGGTTAAAACCCGTCATATCAGCCATTTGCTCGAACGGGTCATGACCATCGGCTCAGCCATGTTTATCGAGCAGTTCGCCCACCAACTCAAAGCCAATATCCCCCCCGACTTGGCTGCCAGACATGTGATTGGTGCAGTTATTAACCTGATTGAATGGTGGCTCGAGCCATCAAATCGGATAGACCCAAAGCGAATGGGTGAATTGATCAATAGCTTAATTATGCAGCCACTCAAAGACAACCCAGTCCTCGAGCGCTAAGACCTTTGGTCAGATTACGGTCTTCCAGTAAGCGTTTACGGGACGAACTTAGACCGAGGACAATAATTTGACCAAAAAAATATCATCTTCTTAGGTACAATGCTTGGCTAAGAACCTCATGGCGGCTACCGAAACGCATGTCCCACCAAGACCAACCGAAACACTCGGTTTACGCTTGCTATCGCCACAACCAGATAGCAACTTGCAAAACCTGTGCCAAGAACTCAATCAAATCCTCAAGACCGATTGGGTCATGCACTGGCACATTCAGCCAGAAACAGCTTCTATAAGCGCAGAATTTACCTTAAGCCAACGTCGTGCCTTTGGTGTCTCGGTGATGATTAAAAATGATGTCTTGATCCAAAGTATTCTCGAGCAGCAAAAACCAGTGGCACTCGAGGACATTAGCTTAGGCTCGAGTGACTTCTTAAATATCTTGATGCAGTGTGAACTTTTTAGTGTGCTGCTCTTACCACTGGTGCAACCCAATGGTACGGTGCTGCTCTGCCTTGGAAGTCACACCCCTCGAGTCTTCACCAGCCACGAAATACACTGCGCCAGTCGTTTCCTGAGTTTATTTGAGCAGAACTTAGCGGTTCAAAAACACAACCAAGCCCTACAATTTGAATTAACCGAACGCCGCCGCATCGAAAATCAATTGCGAATCTCTAAAACTCGTTTTTTTGATTTTATCAACAGCCTTGAAGGAATTGTCTTTGAAGGATGTTTACGCGATGGTGTCCCACAACTGACTTTTGTTTCTCAGAACACCGAAAGTATCTTAGGCTACCGTTTTGAGCATTGGTTTCATGAACCCGCCTTGTATGTCCGACCAGTTCATCCCGATGACCGTGACCGTATCCGCGAAGCCCTGACCCGCACCATGAACAACCACGAAATTGCTTTTGATGAGGAATACCGTGTGCGCCGCGCCGATGGCAGTTTAATTTGGGTACGAACCCAAGCGCGGGTAGATGTCGAAGAAGACCTCTATTGGCGTGGTTTAACCACCGATATTACCGCCTTAAAACAACAACAACTGTTTGAGCGCGAACGCAACCGAATCTTAGAGATGATTGCCCAAAGCACCGATTTATTTGATGTACTGCAAAGTATTGTTCATTTGCTGCATCAGCAATTTAGATTGCCTTGCGGCATTGTCCAATACGAAGATTCAGAAATGGCATTTAGAGCCAATGTTGGGCTGGCAAAAATTATGCTGCCGTACTTAGAAAAAATTAAACTAAAAGGACGAGCGCTTGGTGTGTACTTACAACTCAAAACTGGGCAACCGTACCAATCAAACATCAAAGCCAATCTCTTACTCAGTCCTGAACTACGGCAGTTATTGGTCTATGCCGAACTGAGCCATGTTTATATTTTACCGCTTTCGATTACCCAAGGCTTGGCTTGGGGTGGAATTGTTTTTTTCTCAAATGAGCAAAAAACAATTCATGAAGACCCCAGAATTCATTCGATTTGTAATTTGGCTGCCGTCGCCATCGAACAGCACCGCCTACTGGGTTCAATGGAACACCAAGCCATGCACGACCAACTGACCCAGTTACCAAACCGCAGTTTATTCAACAAGCGCCTAGCCGAAATCATTACACATGCCAAACGTCACCGCGAAAATTTTGCCCTCTTTAACCTAGACTTAAACCGTTTTAAGGAAGTCAACGACACTCACGGACACAGCCTTGGCGATACACTCCTAAAAGCTGTGGCTAAAGCCTTACAAGAAGCTGTCCTTGCCACCTACACTGTAGCGCGGCTTGGCGGCGATGAATTTTGCATTATTGCCCCAGATGTGAGCAGCCAACAAGACGCACAAATCCTTGCCATGCACATTCAAAACGCGGTGGCTCGAGT
>JAYWHB010000060.1:0-1824 GCA_043777915.1 Deinococcales bacterium | reverse complement strand
GTCTTCACTGAGCTTAAATTCGGGGGCTGGTCGTGACATATTTTAGTCTAACCGATAAAAAGAGATCACTTACTCTCTTCGCGTTATTGGTACTAGTTACTCGCCGATACCCTCGAGTTTCAAGCAATGCGTAGAGAAAAGAAGTACATCAAGGATTGGGTTTTCACAAAATGACTCACAGGTTAATCTCGGGGGCTGGACTCGAGTAAATATCTTCTTCAAAACGAGGCACGGTCTTCGGGACATCTAAAAGGCTGGTTGGTTTTGCTTGTTTAAGTGGCTTCCATATTTGCCAATCAAAATACTCGAGGGCAGCAAATTGCTTTTTGTAATCATAATGACTCGGTTCTCGGGTCGCATAACCGAGGTAATACCATGTCTTGCCAAGGCTTTTTGCGTACTCAATGGCTTTTAGAATACTAAATATCCCAAGCCCACGTTCAGACCAAGCTGGGTCGTAAACCGAATAGACACTCGAGAGGCTGTGCTGACCAATGTCTATAAAATGGGCTGCCAAAAGCCGATGATTGTGTTCAATACGAATCACTCGAGTCTGACAAGGTTGGTGTTCTGGATGATGCCCTAGAAAATCTTCAAGGCAATCTGGAATGTTTTCGGTAAATCGGGTTTTATGTAAGGCAAATAAACGCTGATATTCTGGGGTAATAAACGCCGTTTGTACTCGAGTCGTCAAGTCTTGGTTGCCTTGCCAAGTACGGCGTTGTGAACGATTGGGTGCAAAATCGGCTAGACACATTCGCAAGGGCTGGATGTGCAGTGTTTTAGGTCTTGGTAAATTCGAGTAGCGAAAAAAATAAGTCCCAAAACGCCGCCAGCCTTGAGCCAGAAATTGGTCAAGTTCTGTTGTGGTGACATGCTGGCGGATTACAGCTTGGTGGTGCATTGCAGTAAGTATAACGTTTAAGGCTCGAGAAATTGTTTGTGTATTTTCTTGTAGACTTAAGGCGTGAATCATTCTTATTTCGATCTTCTGCCTGTGCAAAATGGGGCGTTTACCAAACCGGGTCTGCCGAGTTTTCCGTGGCTCGAGCTAAGCCAAACCTTGCTGCTCGAGGCGCTAGAAAACCAAAAACTAGGCAAGGTGACGGATATTTCAGCCCGTGGTGGTGTAGTAGCGTTGGCGCTGCAAAAAAATGGTGCAAAGGTTGTGGTCTCTGATTCGAGCGCGGCGGCTTTATCGTGCCTTGCAAAAACAAATTTACAGATTGGAATGTTTGACAATGCCGATGCGGTGATTGCGATTCTAAATGGTGAGCGTGGCAATGCTCGAGTCATGCACACTATACTCGAGGCGTGGCGTTGCACCAAAGATGGTGGAGTGGCATTTCTTGCAGGCGATAAAGATAAGGGATTTGAGCGTTACTTTAAGCAAGCCAAAGCCATTTTTGGAACTGGTGAAATTATTGCTCGGGGCAAGGGTTTTCGGGTGGCAAAACTTGAGAAAACCCTGCTCGAGATTCCAGCCCCACTCGAGCCTTTGACTTTTGCAGTAGACGCTCGAGGGCAAACCCTACAAGCTGTAGCCCACGCGGGTACGTTTGCTTCGGGTAAGCTCGATGCCGCAAGTGCCTTACTGCTCGAGCATCTGCCGAGTGGTTCTGGTCGCACGGTGTTGGACATTGGCGCAGGTTATGGGGTGCTGTCTGGGTTCTTAGCACTCGAGGGGGCAAAAGTGACCTTGCTCGAGGACGATGCGCTAAGTGTGCAGAGTGCTTCTGATACTCTGAAAGCAAACAGCTTAACAGGAACAGTGCTGCATTCGGATGTGGATTCTGCCCTCGAGCCAAGTGCCAAATTTGATTT
>JAYWHB010000059.1:0-1824 GCA_043777915.1 Deinococcales bacterium | reverse complement strand
CTCAAGAATATCGGTCAAATAATACTCTTTGGCGCTGTTGCTGTTGCCAATTTGGGCAGCCAAATCAAAAGCACTCGAGTCAAAAATATACATCCCAGAATTCCATTCGGTAATGGCTTTTTCAGATTCGGTAGCGGCTTTTTGTTCAACAATCCGCAGCACCTCTCCCCTGTCGTCGCGCACAATTCGTCCGTAACCTGTTGCGTCCTCGAGAATGCCAGTAATCACAGTCATACCAGCCTTGGCACTGCGGTGGGCTTCAAGGGCAGATTGCAAGGTCTCGAGAGTCATTAGGGGCGTGTCGCCGTACAGCACAAAAACATCACCAGAATGACCCGCGAGGGCAACTTTGGCGCATAAGAACGCATGGGCGGTGCCGAGTTGTTCGGTTTGCCGCGCAAAGACCACAGGTTCGGATGCGAAATAGCTTTCGATGGCTTCTGCGCCATGTCCAGTAATCACCACAATTTGGCTCGGCTCGAGTTCTTTAGCCCGTTCAATCACATGCCCTAAAAGTGGTCTACCTGCGGCTTGATGCAGCATTTTCGGCAAACTGCTTTTCATTCGTGTGCCTTGTCCAGCCGCTAAAATCACAACCGCGAGGCTCATGTTTTTGGTAACTCCACAGCAGCACTCAAGATGAGGGGCTTATCTGGATTTGGGGCGTGTTCTTCCCAAGGTTGCTCGGGTTGGTTTTTAATGCGTTGCAACATGATGAGGCTGATAATAATTAAGGGAATACTAAATAATTGCGTGGTGGTAAAGAAAAACATCCCAATATCATCGTTTTGATAGACTTTGAAGCCGCCACTATTTAACCTAAAAGTCTCTTCGATTCCAGCCCGCATGATGCTGTACCAAAGAATCGTGTTCCAAAAAACCCAACCGGGGCGGCGTGAACGCATCCAGTAAAAAATTGCAATCAACAGTGCCACACCAATAAAAACGCCATAAATCTGGGTTAAATGCACAGGACCACGCAGGTATTCAACCCCAGCTTGGCAGAGTGGCGACACCGAAACCTCACCAGAAGCAGGTTTGCATAAGCCCGGCATTCCAGCCCAGTTGCGTTCGGCTTTGAAAATCCCCAGAATATCTTCGCCCCAACCGGGGAACGTCCAACCGACTGGCAATGTGGTAATCCGTCCGATGGTGTCTGCGCCGTTAAAAAAGTTGCCTAAGCGCCCGCCAATAATGCCCAAAGCCAAACCAGGGGCGTACAAATCTATGTACTGGTAAAAATTGATTTTGTAACGGCGAGCGTAATAAATCAGCACCAAAATACCAAGAATCACACCCCCGTGAATGGATAAGCCACCCTCGCGGATGTTGGCTACTTTTCCAAGCCAAGTAAAAGCTGTGTCGGTAGATGTGTAGGCAAAGTTACTTGGGCTGGTCAAGACATAGCCAATCCGTGCGCCAACCACGCCCCAAACCACCGACCAGAACACCATGTCAGACAATAAATTGCCATCTAAGCCACGCCGTTCGGCGACTTTGGTAGCAATCACTGCCCCAATCATCACGCCCATGGTGATTAAAACACCATACCAAGCAATGGAGAAATTACTGAGGAACGGAATAAAAAAATTATCAGGGAGCTTAAAAAGTTCGGGATGCACCTGTTAATTATAAACTGCTTTGTGAGTCATTGGTCAGAGACAAAAAAACATCTCGAGGGAAAATCTTTGAAAAGTTCAACAACTTATTCTAAAGCGATACTGTGTAAACCTTGGGGCTTGGTTAAGACGATTTTTCCATAGCCGCTTTCGATGACACCTTCCCTTGATAATTCGCCAATCACCTTGGTGACGGTTTCGCGTA
>JAYWHB010000058.1:0-14589 GCA_043777915.1 Deinococcales bacterium | reverse complement strand
AAACCAGTACCCCTAGCCAACACGAATTAAAACGTTTATGGGCGTATTTTCATGCAGCAAGGGATGCTCAGAATCAGGTCTCGATTCGGATTCTTGATTTGGAGCGCAATTTGCAGATTCCCAGTAATAAAATCCGAGTCGCCTATAATCATCTCGAGACGGTTGGCGCATTAGAGCGCCTAGCTGCCCAAGGTGGTTTTTTAAGAGCCAAAATCGCCGAAACTGCCCCAAATTTTCGAGTCAAAGCCTTAGAAGAATTAAAGCACCACAAGACCTTGATGCTCGAGCAGATACTTGGTTTTGCGGCGGGTAAGACTTGCCGAGCCAAAGCCATTCTCGAGTATTTTGGCGAAGAAACACCGTTTGGTACTTGCGAACAATGCGACCTTGAAATTCCCAATCCAATGCCGATTTGGACACGTCGGACATTGGAGCATTTACGTGGTGTGACCTCGGATTTTTTTAAGAAACCCAATTTGGTACGGATTGTCAAAGAAGTCAACCCAGCCTTTAGCAACCCAGAAGCTGAGCGTTTACTCGAGCTACTGCGAAAGAATGGGTATTTAGACAGCACCCAACGATTGACTGCCAAAGCCTTAGAGGACTTAGAACAAGTTGTGGAAATCCAAAAAAGTATTGCGCCAGACTTACCAGACAATGTGCTGGAAGATTACCAAACGGGTCTCAGTGTTCCAGAAATTGCTCAGAAAAACGGAGTCAATTCAGTGGCAATCGAAAAACGCCTCGAGCGGGCGTTGGAAAAAGGTGAACTCGAGCCGAATCAGTGTATTAGTTTGCCTCGACTCGAGCAGGTGCGGCTTGTGGCAGATGAAATTGGGTTTTCGCCGCTTGCTAAGCTCAGTGCTGCCTTGCCGAAATTCTCGAAGCTCGAGCTAAAAGCAGCGCGGTTGCTACTCGAGTAAGATAGGGAAGCAGACTCCATTCCAAGCCACAAGCCTGCTTTTGCCGCTTGTGCATTGGCAAATTACAGAATCTCGAGCCAATAAAACCCCGCCATCTCGAGCGGGGTGTAACTTTAGATGACTTGACTCACATTTTTGTTTCGCCTAAACTAAACAAGTGAAACCGTTTCGGACTTTCCTAACACAGCATCCTCTCGAGACACCAAGAAACCATCCTGCTTTACTCGAAGACTTACTGGAAACAGCTTTGGCTGGGAAACAAGATTGTGTGGATAAAGCCATCACTATGATCGAGGATTTACAACTGCATGGCTCGAATTGCAGATTCATTAAACCCCTTGCTGGCGCAGTCATGGAATTAAAAGCCCGAACTGACGACGGTGGTTCTCGAGTCTATTTTTTTCGGGTTGCCGAAGATGCTTTTGCTTTGGGTCGTTTTGAATGCAAAAAAGAAACCGCTACAAACAAGCAATTACTCTATTGGACGGCTCAAGTTGCTATGCTCTACGCAAAAGGTCAAACCGAGGTGATTCTATGAAAAACCAAGAACTGGAAGCTCAAACCAAAGCCTTTCTCGAGGAAACAACCCATATGCAAATTATTGGAAATCCTGAAAATCTCAAAGCTAAAGCAACCTTACACACTGATTCTATCCGCGAGGAACTTACCAAAGGCGTTCTGGTTTCTCGAGTTGGTGAGTTACTTCGTCAAGCAAGGTTAGAACGAGGTTTAACTGGCGAACAAGCTGGGGCTTTAGTTGGTGTGAAACGCGCTCGGATTTCACAAATGGAAACTAGCGGTGATGTTTTGCAACTGCAAACCCTTGTGGAATACGCGCATTCACTGGATTTTGAAGTGCAGTTATCGTTGATTCCAAAAAATGGTGGTTCTGTACTCACTCGAGAATTGGTATAAATCACCTGCTGAGTTCGAGGATAGTTGGTTTAAGGCTCAAGTACCGACCTTCATGTCCACGACATCTTGACAATTCACTTCTGCTCGAGCCTCGCGCTTGGAGCTAAGGAGGAAATTAAGGACAAATGAGGAAAGAGGAAGGCAAGATCAAAAGCAAAAACCCCGCCATCTCGAGCGGGGTTTGGTTTCTCTCGAGTTTTCTAAGAAATTCCGTTCTGCTTTAACTCTTCGGCGCTTAATCCTGTTATCGCTTGAATCTGTTCAAGACTTAGCCTTGCGGCTTTTGAATTTCTTGCTATCTCGAGCTTTGCTTCTAATTTACCTTCTTTGCGTCCTCGAGTCTCGCCAATGGCTTCCCCCTCAGTACGTCCTTCGGCAAAAGCTGTTTGCTGAGTCGCATAATTATCTCTCACAATTTTAAGGCTGTACTCGTATTGGTCTCTACTTTTTTGGTCAAGATTCGAGAATTTTGCTATTTCAAACGCGCTCGAGAACACTTCATCTTTTAAGAGTTCTGGAATACTTTGTAAATCCTCTAAGTTGTTAATGAAATACAGCCACTTATCAAGTCTGGTTTCTAATTCCTCGAGTCCTTTTTTGAAGTTCGGCATCTCGAGGTACATCAGAGTTAATTTGTCAGAGAATACATTATTGTTCTGGTCTTTAAGACTGACCTTATGCACCACTTCATATAAATTTGCTTGGTCATCATCGAAAGTAAAATCTAAAATGGCAATACAGTACACAGGTGCAAGTTTATAATTCCAATTGCCTTTCTGTGCTTGCTGCTCTTGCTCATAAGACAGCACCTTGCGGGCTATTCGCGCCTGAATTGGGAAAGTCGCATAAAACAGCGTTCTGTCCTTAAAAAAGTCTTGTTTTAGTTTTTGTATTTCTACAATAAAGTATTCACCGTTCATGCCTTGGCAGTAAATATCGTAAACAGCTTTGCGCTCGTTTTCGATGCTGGGCAGTTGCTCGAGGTTCTTAAAACTCAAATCCTTGATTTGTGCAACTTCTGGTAAAAGTGAATTTAGGAAGTCAATCAAGTGCGGCTTAGAAGCCTCTTCCCCAAAGATTTTTTTGAATCCAAAATCTGTAAATGGATTGATGAAGGTCGTGACCATGCCAAAATCGTAGCAGGGTGATGCTTATTTTCCTAGAGTAAAAACGCTTATTCTGCCTCGAGCGACACATCATATCTGCTCGAGTGAAAGCTGTCTACACATCTAGTCTAATTCTCGAGCCTAAACCCAACCCTCGAGTATTCTGCACCCCTTATGAATGCTGAAACTGGAACACTTAGAATTAAAACTGGCTTCTCGGAAATGTTCAAAGGCGGGGTGATTATGGATGTGGTCACACCAGACCAAGCCCGTATTGCCGAAGACGCTGGCGCAACGGCGGTTATGGCACTCGAGCGAGTTCCTGCCGATATTCGCCGTGATGGTGGGGTGGCGCGGATGTCTGACCCTGACATGATTGTTGGGATTATCGAAGCGGTTACAATTCCGGTCATGGCAAAGTGCCGTATTGGGCATTTTGTCGAGGCGCAAATTTTGCAAAGCCTTGGGGTGGATTTTATTGATGAATCCGAAGTGCTAACTCCTGCCGACAATGCTTACCATGTCAATAAACACGATTTCAAAGTGCCTTTTGTCTGTGGTAGCCGCAACCTTGGCGAAGCCCTGCGGCGCATCGGTGAAGGCGCAGCCATGATTCGTACCAAAGGCGAACCGGGGACTGGCGATGTGGTTGAAGCTGTCACCCATGCCCGTTTAATTGTTGGTGAAATCCGTAAAATTCAGGGCTTACGCGAAGACGAACTGATGGCAGCCGCTCGTGACATGGCAGCCCCGTATGAACTGGTGCGGTACGTCTGGGCAAATGGCAAACTGCCTGTGCCGAACTTCGCGGCTGGTGGAATTGCAACCCCTGCCGATGCTGCCCTGATGATGCAGCTTGGGATGGATGGTGTCTTTGTTGGTAGCGGTATTTTCAAAAGCGGCGACCCGATTAAACGCGCCCAAGCAATTGTTAAAGCCACCACCCATTATAACGACCCAGACATGCTTGCTCAAGTCAGCCGTAACCTAGGCGAAGCGATGGTTGGTATTCAAGTTGTGGCATTAACCCCAGAAGAAAAAATGGCTGTTCGGGGTTGGTGAGGAGACAGGCAAAAGGCGAAAGGCAAAGGGCAAAGGTTTTTACTTTCGCCTTTTGCCCTTCGCCTCCTGAAAGGAACATATGAAAATTGGCGTTTTAGCCTTACAAGGTGCGTTTCGTGAGCATCGAATTATGCTCGAGAGTCTGGGTTGCACAGTCACAGAAGTGCGTCTTCCTAAGCATCTCGAGGGCTTAGATGGAATTGTTTTTCCGGGCGGCGAAAGTACCACGATTGGTAAACTGATGGTTCATTACGGGTTTATCGAAGCACTGACGGCGTACTACAAGAACGGCGGAGCGATTTTTGCGACTTGCGCTGGGGCAATTTTGCTTGCCTCCGAGATTGTTGGTTCTGAACAGCCAAGACTGGGTTTGCTCGAGATGAGCGTCAAGCGCAATGCTTTTGGGCGGCAAGTGGATAGTTTCCAAACCTCCCTAGAAGTGAAGGGTCTCGAGTCTCCATTCCCCGCCCTTTTTATTCGAGCGCCAATTCTCGAGTCAGTCGGCGAGGGCGTGGAGGTATTGGCAGAATTTGAGCATCAGATTGTCTTGGCACGAAAAGATAGGCTTTTGGTCTCGAGTTTTCATCCCGAATTAACGTCCGACCCGCGTTTGCACCAGTTTTTTCTTAATTCAGTGGTGGGTTCGTAATTCTTTGCTAGACTCCACCATGCCCACTCAACTCGAAACGCTGCAAGCCATCGAAAAGCGTTTAGAACAAAGTCTTGGAGCAGTAGGTAAGACTTGGGCTGAGAAAGTCTCGAGTTTGGGGTCGGTACTGCCTTTGGTACTGATTAAGCAGCTTCAAGCCCTGCCGCAACTGGGCGGGGATGCCTTTACCAAAAGTGCCGATTCGTGCCAAACCCAATTGGCACTTTTTGCTCGAGTTGCGAGTCCGATGACCTCTGAAGCGGTCTGGACGGAAAGCCAACGCAGCGAAGCTCGAGCCAAGCAAGATGTTGGGGTACAGCGCCTTGGAAGCCAAAAAACCACGGTTGCCACAAAACTGGCTTGGTGGCTGCACGACACTCGAGCCGCCATTCCTAAACGGGCTTATGCGCTCAGCCGAACTTGGCGTTTGCCAATGATGCTGGTTTACGCGGCTGTTGGCGGTGCAATTGGTTGGTTCGCGGCGGGTCTTGGCGCAGCTATTTTTGGTGTGTTATTGCTGGGTACACTTGGATTTATTTTATGGTCAGAAAATAACTTGGCAAAAAGCATGTGGGCGCAAACTCGAGTTCTCGAGATTCTTTTGGCGGTTTTTCGTGGGGCGATTGTGGTGTTTGGTATTGTTCTTGGCTTAGCACTGCTGAGCCTCGCCGCGTGGTTGATTGTTCGGTTCTGGAACGCTCGTTAGGCTCGAGTGCAAGGTGAGGCTACGCTTCGAGTGCAAGATAACCCTAATTTTGAATGCCTCAACCGTGATACTTTATACTACTCGCTCGAACAGCCAAACCGCTCGAGTAACCAGATTTAGGGGGATTCATGACACAAACAGCAACACAAATGGTGGACGCTTTCGAGAAAGCACGTAAATACAACCGAGCCGATGAAGCCATCGCTATGGGTTTATATCCGTATTTCAAAGCCATTCAAAAGCATGGTGGAGGCAGTGTTATCGTCGAAGGCGAAGAATATGTGCTAACTGGCAGCAATGATTACCTTGGACTAACCCAAGACCCGCGTATCCGTGAAGCCAGTAAAAAAGCGATTGACCAATACGGCACAAGTTGCACCGGCTCGAGGTTTTTAACTGGTACGCTCGAGATTCACGAAATTTTTGAACGTGAGCTTGCCGAATTTGTGGGTAAAGAAGCCACGATTATTTTTGGGGCTGGATTTTTGGCGTGTGCTACCAGTGTGGTTGCACTAGCTGCTCGGCATGATTTGGTGTATTTTGACCGCGAAAATCACGCCAGTTTAATAGATGGAGCGCGTTTAAGTTGGGCATGGGACAACCTTAAACGCTTTAAGCACAACGATGCTGCCGATTTAGAGCGGATGTTGGCTGCCGATGTCGGTAAACCCGGCGGGCGTTTGGTCTACACCGAAGGCGTGTTTAGCATGTCTGGGCATATTGGCACGGTGGATGAAGTGGCAGCCGTGGCAAAAAAATATGGCGCTCGAGTCATCTGCGATGATGCCCACGCCCACGGGGTTCTTGGACCTCGCGGTGAAGGAGCGCATGTTCACTTTGGAATCGAAGACCAAGTGGATTTGGTGGTCGGAACATTCTCTAAGTCTTTTGCTTCGGTTGGTGGATTTGTGGCTGGAGACCGCGACATTGTGGATTTTATCAAGCACACAGGTCGTCCATTTATTTTTAATGCAGCTTTGCCAGCCCCAAGTGTAGCGGCGGCGCTCGAGGCATTGCGGATTATGCGTTCAGAACCGCATCACCGTGAGAACATGTGGAAAAACGTCAATTTTATGCGCTCGAACCTCTTAAATCTTGGGTTTGATTTACTTGGTTCTAACAGCCCAATTATTCCCGTTATGGCGGGCGACCAAGACATGGCAATTCGGTTTTGGCGTGGGCTTTGGGATGCCAAAATTTTTACTACTCCAAGTCTGCCGCCAGCCGTGCCAAAAGACCAGTGCATTATTCGCACCAGTTACAACGGCGCTCACACCCAAGAACAACTCGAGAAAGCGCTTCATGCCTTTGAACAGGTTGGTAAGGCGCTGCAAATTATCAGCTAAAAAAGGGTGGCATTTGCCACCCTTTTTTTCTCTAGTCTATTTCATTATCCCCAGCATGACCATCACCAAGACCGCAATTCCACCAAGCGTATTGACGACTGCCACGATTCGCATAAAATTGCGTTGCACGGCTGGCACTTTTTGCAGCATCGAAAAGTAAAACATTCCAAAGCCCAAGAGTGCCACACCAAGAATCAGCGAAGTCATGTGCAGGGTCCACGCTCGGCGAGTTCGTAGAAACCCTTGTTGTCACCGTCCGCTATCAGTTCCTTGGCTTTACCGCCAGTTAAACTCGCCGCTTCATTGGCAGCCCAATTTAAGAAATCGCGGTTAAAACCACTATAGCCGCGAATAATTTTACCATCCATGCCAATTAAATACATGGTTGGTAAAAACTTTGCGCCATACAACCCAGCCACAGCACAATTATCATGCACAACTGGCATTTTTAAGTACAGATTCTCGCCTTCGCCCACATAGGTTTTGGTTTCCTCGAGCCGCCCTTCGGACAGCACCCAGACGGGGACACTTGGCGCAATTTCTGCCCAACGACGCAAGTACCCGACCACCAAGCGGCTGGCATTGATGACTGGATGGGCAAAAACCAACAAGACTGGCGCTTTTACCAAAGCTGCACTTAAATCTAGCGTAACGCCGTTCAAATCGGTGGTGGTGAACTGCGGGGCAACTGTTCCCGCTTCAAGTATTTGCATGATGATTCTCCTTTTAGCAAGCGGTATTGTAACAGGCAAACGCAGGGCAATTTTACTTGCTAGGCGGGGCGCTCTGAATGGCTTTGACCACTTCACCGGGGTACTGCGCGGTTTTGTATTGCAAGACATAATAATCGGCGGTTTGTCTGTCACCATTGGCATTTAAGCGAATCCGACCTGTCACCCCGTCCCACTCGAGGGCGCGAACGGTACTAGCAACCTCGGCTCGAGATGGCAGTTTTTTGTTTTTCTCAAAAAGCTGGGCAACCGCTTCTAAAATCATGTTGCTGGCATCAAAAGCATAGGGCGAATAGGTTTCTGGTGGACTTTGAAAAGCACTGGTATAACGTTGTATAAAACCCTTGACATCACGTCCACGCAAGCCCGAAACAGGTCCCGCCGTAGAGGTAAAATAGACCCCTTTGGTGGCTGCGCCCGCTAAACCGACAAAATTAGAATTGTCCAAACCATCTGGTCCGACAAATGCGGCTCGAGCTTGACTTAAGGCAAGATTCTTGACCAAATCTGCCCCTTGAACCTCTGTGCCACCATAATAAATCACTTCGGGGTTATAGAGTTTAATCTGTTGGGTCACAGCCACCAGTGCAGCCGTACTGAGTTTACCTTTGGGATTAGTGATAAACCCCACCACGGCTAAACCAATTGCCTTTGCCCGTTTTTGAAATGCTTGAGCGATTCCTAAACCATACGCCTCGCCATCGTTTATCACCAAAACCCGACGGGCTTTTAAGGAACTGCGAATAAACTCGGCAGCCACAGGACCCTGCACATCATCACGCCCACAAACTCGGTTGACAAAACTTAAACCTTGGTCGGTGACTAAGGGATTGGTATTAGAAGGCGAAACCAGCACCAAATTAGCCCCCCTATAAATCGGTAAAGCCTCGAGTGTCACACCACTGTTCATATGACCGACCAAACCCAAAACATGGCTATCAAGCACAATTTTACGCGCCACCAATGCACCCGTGGCTGGTAGGGCTTGGTCATCCAAAGCCAATAACTCGAGTTTAAGCCCGAGTTTAGTAAACCGAGACTGTGCCTCCAAAACCGCCAACTGCGCCCCATTGCGAACCGTATTGCCGGTGTTGGCTTGTCCACCAGAAAGCGGCGCAGCCACAGCCAAACGCACCACTGGCACGGACTGTCCCAACGCCGAGGTGATCAGCGCCAATGCCATCAACCCAAAAAACCATTTCATTCTAGGCAGTATAGCAAAGCTCGAGTAAGATAAAGCGTGGCTGTCTTTATTGTTGATAAACCCCTCGGCTGGACTTCATTTGATGTGGTTGCCAAAGCCAGAAAATTACTCGGTACAAAACGAATTGGGCATACGGGAACACTCGACCCACTAGCGACTGGTGTGCTGGTGCTATTAACCGATGAAAGCACCAAGCTCGTACCGTACTTAGAGATTGCGGATAAGGACTATTTAGCCTTTATTAGTTTAGGCGCAAGTACCCCAACCCTAGATGCCGAAGGACCGATTCTCGAGATTGCGCCTGCCGAAAACATATCTCCTTGGAGAGTAGAAGAAGTTCTTGAAAAATTTACAGGTAAGCAAATGCAGCTTCCCCCAAGTTACAGCGCTATTCATATCAACGGACAACGCGCCTACGACCTTGCACGGGCTGGAAAAGAAGTCAAACTCGAACTTAGAGAAGTGAACATTACGCGCTTGATATTGCTTGGTTCAATGGATTCAATGCAGGATGCTCACCGCTATTCTGATTCACAATTTCCGACTCAACTGGGTGAATTTCTGACCCTGACGCTCGAGATTAGCGTCTCGAGCGGTACATACATCCGCAGTTTAGCCCGAGATATTGGTCTTGCCCTAGGCACAGTGGCGCATTTGGGTGGTTTGGTACGCACCCGAGTTGGTAAATTTAACCTAAGCCAAGCCATTGCCCTCGAGCAACTAGAACCCAGCCTAGGACTGCCCGACCTAAGCGCCCTCGAGTACCCAGTCATTGAATTAAACCCCAAAGAAGCCCGTGACCTCAAAGACGGCAAACGCATCCCAAACCCAAACCTAGGGCGCTACACTGTCACGTTTGAAGATAAGCTAATTGCCATCGCCGAAGCCGACGGCTCGAGCCTCAAAGCCCTGCGCGTCTGGCAATAAGAAGGCGAAGGGCAAAAGGCGAAGGGCGAAAGTAAAAACCTTTGCCTTTTGCCCTTCGCCTTTTGCCTATTTTTGTTCATTTCGAGCTATCAGTTCGGCAATCACATTGCGGTCAATTTCCCCACTGCGATTGATTTGCAGCACCGCCTCAGAAACTTTTTGGTCAGACATGGCTTCGATAAAAAGCGGCACAAGTTCGGGGTCAAAGTGTGTGCCAATGTCCTTTTTGAGAATTTCAAAGGTGGCTTCCCAAGATTTGGGGGTGCTGTAGGGGCGGGCGGTGGTCATGGCATCAAAAGCATCGGAAATACCAACCATTCGGGCTAAAAGTGGAATGTCCGTGCCAGATAAGCCGTCTGGATAGCCGCGTCCATCCCAGCGTTCGTGGTGCGAACGAATTGACGAAAGAATCCCTTCAAAACCCTTGGTGTTATTGCGAAGTAATTTCTCACCAATGACGGTGTGCTGCTCGAGAATGGTGCGTTCTTCTTGGGTCAGTTGCCCAGTTTTATGGAGGTAGACATCCCGAATACCAATTTTACCGATGTCATGGACAAAACCAGCAAATAACGCCCGCTCGAGGTCGGAGGTGTCCCAATTTAATTTCTCGGCGAGTTTACGGGTGTACAAGCCCACCCTGTCCGAATGACCAGCCGTGTACTCGTCTCGGGCTTCAAGTGTTCCAAGCATGGTTTTAACCAAGGAAACATAATTTTCGTGTTCTTGTTGGATACTTCGGGCTAATGTGACCGCCACACCCGCTTGGGCAGCAAAGCCATTTAAGATACTCGAGTCGGATTCGGTAAAGGCGCGTTGGGTAAATTGCGTATCCACATACAAGACCCCAATCACATCATCCCGCGCCCGAAGCGGCACAGCCAGCACACTGCGAATATCCAGTGCCAGAATACTTTCTGAGGCACTATGCCCCATGTCTTCTTGGACATTGGTGGTAATGATGCTCTGTTTGGTGGTCACGACCCGTTCCAAGAGCGTCCTCGAGACTTGGACTTCATCGTGTGAATCTTTGGAACAACTGTCCACCACTTGCACCGAACCATGCTCTACAAGCGCAAGCGCTCCACGGTCTGCCTGCATTAAACGCACGGCTTCGGTCAGCATGTCCTGAAAAAGGGTAATCACGTCGAAACTATCACGCACCCCAGATAATTTCATGCCCAAATTCTGAAAAGCGGTCAGCGCACTGCGCTCCGCCTCGAGTTCTCGCACAAGGGTACGCACCCGCCCACCAACTTGCGGCGGAAGCAAGGACGAAATTTGACTCAGTTGCTCGAGAGGACTGGCGGGCATAAGGGTAGTTTACTCGAGAATCAGAAATAAATAGGCAAATTAGCACACAGTGTCCCCAACCACAATAAAAGCTCGAGCTTTACAGGGTTAAAGACAAGGCATCTCGCCAAAAGAAATGTTACTTCAGAGGCAAGTGGTCACAACAACTCTTTAGGCAAATAAATCCAATTGTGCCATATTCTTTAGGGTTGAAGGTTTTGTCTGTTTTTTTGGCTTAGCCAAGACCGTGACTGGCTCGAGAATCGTTGTTAGTGTTTTGGGCTTAGTTCTTTTTGCGTTAGGGACAGTTGGCATCGGCTCGAGCCTTACTGCTTTTTGTTCAAGCTCAGGCTGGGAAATACTTAAAACCACTTTTGGCTGGCGACGCTTAACGACTGGTTCTGGCATCAGTGCCACTGGCTCGGGTAAAACAGGTTTGGCGACTCGAGGCGTTCTGACTTTAGGAACAACCGACTTGAGCATAACGGCTTCAGGAACAGGTTTGGTTTTGGCGACTCGAGAAGTTTTGGCTTTTAAGCTCACTTCTGGCTCAAGAAGTACAGATTTTGAGGCTGTTGGTTTTGGAGCAATAACTTTTGGCTCGACAACAGGCGCAGCTTTGGAAGCCCGTGGTTTTTTGACTGGTTCGACGACGACTGGCTGGGGAATAACCACTTCTGGAATAACTTCAAGGCTTTCCTCGAGCAGTGCCTTGGCTTTGGCACGTCTGGCTTCTGGCGGTAAATGCCCCGCTCGCCAGCCACGTTCACAGGTATGACACCAGTAGGCTTGGTCGCCATCGCGGATGTCTTTGAGCATGAGGGTACGCTCGCAGACTGGGCAAGAAAGCACTTGCCCATAACTCGAGATTCGTGTCACAGAAGTGGTCTTAAAAGAAATTGATCTACTGGTCATGCGCCCCATAATAATATGATTATACCGTATAAACAGGGGTAAATTTCAAGGGGGACGTATTTAGACTCATACTCCATCTTTGGCGAGGTCGCTAAACTCCATCTTTGGCGAGGTCATTGAATCTAACGTGCTGTGAATGAAATTGCAACTCGACTGTACCGACAGGACCATTGCGCTGCTTACCAATAATGATTTCAGCAATGCCTTGTTTTTCGGAATCTTTGTGGTAATACTCATCGCGGTAAATAAAAGAAACAAGGTCTGCGTCCTGCTCAATCGCACCTGAGTTATGCGAAACAAGACCATCGGCGAGCCACGAAGCCACACCCGGAACAGTTAAATCAAAAACCTCGGCTTCACCATTTGGTGTAATTTCTATAATTTCATCCCAAAAGAGGTCATTATTGGCGAGTTTCTCAAGTTCGGCATTCCCAAGGATAGCTGCATAGTCAGCAATTACGGCTCGAGAAGGCGAGAATTTGAAGTGAGAAGTACCACCATAACTTGTCCCTCGAGAGGCTGCCATTGCTCGCCCAGAAATTCCTTGGACTTTCATATCGGCTTTGACCAACTCAAAAACTTCGTTAGGTAGTGTATCCACATTGGTATTCTGCTCTGATTGCACAAGTTTTTGGCGCAAGGCTTCGGCTGCGGCTCGTTTTGGACCAAAAGCGTCAACCATGTTTAGAAAACGAAGCTGGTCTGCACCACCAGACACAATCACATTGTACATCGGACGATATTTCCCCTGACTGACTTTGCGAATTCTGGCAACAATCCCCAAACGCAAAAGTAATGCAGCCACATCTCGGGCTAAAATTTCGCCATTTGTAGAAAAGCAAACAGTATGAGCGCCACGCTGTGAATCAGGACGAACAAAAATTGTCCCATCAGTTGCCCAAAGATGCTGTAAGAAAATAGCAATACTGGAATTGGATAAACTAAAAATTGGCAACGGGACGCGCTTTTCAAAAGAGCGTTGGTTAAAAATATCAAGTTCACGAAGCCAAGCGTTCACACCAGCAGGTTTCCAACGATTTCCATTGCCACTTAGTACCAACTGATGCCAATTGCCACGTCCAGCATGACGATTAACTTGAACCCCAAACTGCTGTGCGGCTCGAGAAACAATCTCGGAATTTTCTTCACTGGCGGTTGTATAGCGTAGAGGTTGACCACTCAAGTAACTGCCATCGCCAATCAAATGTGCAAGTAAAGCCAAGCGCTCCAGTGACCAATCTTTGACTTCTCGAGGTTCAGGTAAGTAACGAGCAATTGCCACACGACCACCACTGGCTAAGTTCTTTAATTCTGTCCAGCCTTTTGCAGCCAAAATTCGGTGCTGTTCGGTGCAACGCAACTCACGCCCACTCGAGAGCCGCAACTTGAAGACTGGCTTAACACCAACTGACCAAACCAAATCAGATTGTGCCTTGACCAATTTTCCGTCTGGTGCAACGGCAATCACTTCTGGGGTATGCCCCACCAAATCCCGAATTGGAACACGCTGCCCATTAGACAGACAAACCAATGTTTCCCCAGTTACACATTCACGTAAATCTGACAACATCGGACGGTGATTTGGTCGTGACTCAACTTGCCTCGAGAGTTGGCTTAAGACCACCACAGGGATATTCAGTTCTCGAGCCAAAGATTTTAGCCCACGCGAAATGGTTGAAATTTCTTGTTGTCGGTTCTCGCCGCCGCCCTTGGAAGTGCCACTGCCCGACATTAACTGCATGTAATCAATCACAATTAAATGCAAATCTTTTTCTGCCATTAAACGCCTTGATTTACTTCGTAGTTCGGTGACGGTTAAATCCGAAGCATCATCAATAAACATCGGGGCTTCGCTTAATTTACCCGCCGCATTGACCAGACGCTCAAAGTCTTTTTCGTTCAATGCACCTTGACGCACACGGTTCATGTCTACTCGAGCCTCGGCGCACATCATCCGAAGCACAAGCTGTGAAGCGGGCATCTCGAGACTAAAGACCGCCACGGCTTTATTTTGGCGTACCGAAATATTTTGGGCGATGGAAAGCGCAAAAGCGGTTTTTCCCATACTTGGGCGTGCCGCAATCACATTCAGAGACCCCGGCTGCAATCCTGTGGTCATTTCGTCTAAGTCCCTAAAACCAGTGGCGACACCAGTGATAAAGTTGCTGTCGCTCGAGATTTTAGAAATGTACTCAAAGGTTTCATTGACCAGCGTGTTCATGTTTTGAAAAGGCTGCTGGCTCTTTTTTTGTGCCACTTCAAAGACCAGCTTTTCGGCGCGATCCATCAGTTCTTCGGCGGGGGCGGCTTCGTCGTAAGCCATTTGCATGATTTTTGAAGAGGCGTTGATAAGTCCGCGCAGATTGCTTTTTTCAACCACAATATCGGCATAGAACTTGGCGTAGACACTGGTTGGCACACCGTCGGATAAGCCCACAAGGTACGCCACGCCGCCGACTTCCTCGAGTTGGTCTTTGGTGCGGAGTTCTTCGATTAAAGTAATCGCATCGGCAGGGTTGCCTTTTGAAATCAGGTTCTCGATGGCGGCATAGATTTTACGGTTGGCTTCTTTGTAAAACTGGTCGGGTTTTAGCGTACCCTCTAAACTGTGGTATGCCTCGTTATCAAGTAAAATACTGCCCAGCACGCTGGCTTCAGCGTCGAGGTTATGAGGTGGGATGCGTCCGTGGAGTTCTTCCATAAAATTAAGGCAAAAGGCAAAGGGCAAAGGGCAAAAATGAAAAAGAAGTATTGCCTCTGCCTGAAATCGTAGAAGAAAGAACGTTCCACACTTTTGCCTTTTGCCTTTTGCCTT
>JAYWHB010000057.1:0-5115 GCA_043777915.1 Deinococcales bacterium | reverse complement strand
TTCCTTTGGCTTTGGCAATACCAACCACTTGTTGCCAGACTTCAAAAGCCTCTTCTGGCTCGAGACAGGCAGCCATAACCAACCTATCCATCAACTCAGGAGCATAGACTAAGGTGGGTGCAATCAAGGCTCGAGCTACAGAAATTCGTTCAGGTATCCAAATTTTGGAGCGTAGCACTTCTGGGTAAAGAGGATGAACAAACCCATTGTTAATCCAAATGCCTGTGCCGATTAACTCGAGGTTGTAGACATCTTGTTCTTCAGTCGTCCATGTTTCAAAAATGGTGTCGCGTAGCACTGGTAATTCTGGTAAGAAAGCCAGTGTTAAAAGTATTTTTTGCAAGCTATTCGGCGAACTTGTAGCCTCGCTGATGTGTTCTAAACGCTCAATAATAATCGCTTCTAAATCTTTGGGAATTGTCTGTGTTTGGATTGGTTCTTGCCAAAACCATTGTTTCTGCACTTGCCATAAAAAACCTTGGCGCAGGGCATGCTGAAAAAACTCGAGGGTAAAAAGTGGATTGCCTAAACTGCGTTGATAAATCCAAGTTATTGCATCGGCTGGCAGTGGATAAACGGCAGTGTTATTGAGTAAAGCTGTTGCTGCTTTTTGGTCAAGGGCTTGCAAAGAAAATTCTTGAAATGCCGCCGATAACGGTAAACGGCTGGTGATGATTAAACCAATACCTTTACTTTTACCCAACATTTGTGCCACTGTAACCCAAAGTGCCAGTTGCGCTGGGCTGGCTTCATGGGCATCCTCGAGATGCACCAGCACAGGCGACAGGGCTGTTAAATAAGTTAATACGGCTTGGGCTACAGATTTTTCGGATAGATTTTGCTGTTCTTTGAGTTGCTTAAAAACTTGTTCTGCCCAAACAGGTAAAGGTTTTGTGGTGGCGGGTAATCTGGTGTGTAACCAATGCCAAGGTTCAGAGATTGGAATCAACACTCGAGTACAAGGAATTGCACTTAACACTTGCTTAACGGTGTGGGTTTTGCCCATACCCGCGTCGGCAACCACAGCAATGGCGGCACTGCGAAACCCCGAGGCGATTCCGTTCAGGCGCTCAAACAACCGCCCAGCTTCGGTAGCCAGTTGCTTTTTTAAGGTGGTAGGGCTGCTTAAGTGGATTGGCATGGTCACAGGGTACTCCAAATTACGTTTTGGGATTTTCTCGAGACGGTCTCGGAGTGCGGATTTTGCACTCCGAGACCAATGAGCCAGATTACGGTTTGAACTGAGCCACAAACGAAGTGGTGTTATTTAATCCAAAGCCTGTGCCAAATGCCATTGCACTGCTGTCTGGTAAGCCAACCACACCAGTAAAAATCGAATCAAAGCTGGTGTTGTTACTTGGGTTGGTAAAACCAAGCAGCATGATGCCGCCAGCCCCAAAAGTAGAATCTAAGCTGCCGTTTTGATTTACGCGAACAGCGGCAAAGTCGTTGCTGTTGGCTGCACCTACCATCATAATTTTGCCATTGGCAAGCACAGTAATGGCTCGAGGTGTGTGCAGGCTTGCGTTAAAGGTTATATCAATGCGCCCATTCGTGCCAAAACTGGTGTCAAGGTTGCCTGTGTCGGTTAAGCGCACCACGCTATACAATTCGGTGGTGACATCACGAATCAACATTAACAATCTACCTTGAGCGTCCAGCGTAACGCGGCTACGGCTGTTAATCAAGTTTAAGTTAAGTACAGCATTGCTAATTGGTTGGCTTTGATAAGTTGCATCTACCGCGCCAGTTTGAAGTACCCGAGTTACACTAATGCCTGCACCTGATTCGGTAATGATAACAAAGCGTCCTTGGGAATCGGTCAAAGCAATGGCTGACTCGGTTGCACCCAGACCGGGAATCGCAATTGTTTTGCGTCCATCACCATCAAAATCAGGGTCTAGGTTGCCGCCGGGGGTTAAGCGAATCAATTCATTTTGGGTGATAAATAAGAAACGACCTAACTCAACTTGGGCAAAACTTAAGACCTGAGGTCCAATGGGGGTTGCAAGCAGTTGGGTTGCTCCATTTGTACCAAAACTCAAGTCCAAAGAACCATTTGGGTTCAAACGTATAATTTGCCGACCGTCTTGAACAAAAATTTTATTGTCGGCTTGGAGTACAAATTGTACTGAACTGGCTAAACTAAGTATAGCAGGTGGGTTAAAGGTACTATCGAGCGTGGCATCGGCATTCAGCCTTACAATCCCAAAGGTGGGACCTGAAACCAGTATTTTTCCATCTGGTTGCCGAAGACTAATCCGACCATTGATGTTCGGTGCTGTCTTAAATCCTGCCAGTGGTATATTGCTAAAACTCGAGTCTAAGGCGCTACCGCCAATGTTTGTGGCTTTAGGTTGCTCGAACCGACTCAGTACCGTGGTACTGACCAAAATGGTTTGTATAATCCCGCCGCCCGTACCTTTAATTGTAAAGTTTTGAGGTCCTGAAGGGGTGTTCAAACCAGCCACCATTGACATATTGGTATTCGTACCGTTCTCGACTCGCATATCTTGTGGCACACTTTGGGCGCTAACCACCACAGGTGCAGTAAATCCAGCTTTGCGTTCGACATTGACGGTAAAATTGCTGCGGACTTCTTGCAGAATTGGGTCTTCGATAACGGTGGTGCTGAGCTTAAAGCCTTGGGTCGTAACAGGCAGAACTGTAAGTTGCACCACGGTACTCCTGGTGACGTTATTGGCGACACCAACCATTCTCATGGCGTAGACTCCGGGCAGGGTGTTGTTGGCAAGGCTTAATGTCACCAATGAGGTGTTCTGATTGGGTGGATTAACCGTTGGAAGAGGATTTTTATTAAAAACCGCACTGACCCCAAGCGGTAAATTCTCGAGGGTAAGCTGGACATTGCCACTAAATGTGGGGTCTAGTTCTTTAACGTTAATGCCAAATTTGGCGGTAAAACCGGGTTCAGCACTAAACACATTGGGGGTTGCGGTCAGGGTATAGACCGAACCTGTTAGGGCTGGAACAACGACGTTGATATTGGTACTGACGCTGATGGTTGCGGCTTGGGGGTTTAGACTTTTTCCGGGTATGCCATCTATCGCAACACCAAGCACTTTTAAGGGGTATGTACCGGGGGCAACATTCTTACCAATTTTCAGGCGCACACCACAATCGCCGTTGCTTGTATCGCGGGTCCATTCTTGTGTAAAACCAGCCGGTAAATCCTCGAAGGTCATTTGTACAAGGTTGCTAAAGCCAGCCTCACGCTCGAGTGCTACAAAGCTGGTGGCATCACCACCAATTGGAATCTCGAGGCTAATTTCGGCGGGTTTGAGCTTAAAACTTGGGGCGGCTGGAATTGGTGCGGGGGTGTTGCAAGCCACAACCAATAATCCAAAAGCAAGCAAGCCACTGATTTGATGTCCCAATTTCATGATTTTCTCCTTATGACTAAAAACGCGAGGGTTTAAGAACGAAGTACCTGTTTTGTATCCGAACCTCCTGTGTAACGAACTCCTAAAGGCTAAATGGACTGTGGTAACGAGGCTGTAACATCAAAACTAGAATGGGAAACTTTGAGGGTCTTTGGGATTAACGATTTTTAGATCGAGTCCCAAAGCAGTCATTGTCTTTTTGTCCTCGAGCCGAGGTGCTTTTTGTACCCCCACTTGGCTAATCAGGGCGGCTTGCTGCTCGCCGTTGGGTAGTACAATCCAACCAGCCACGGCTTTTTTTGTATTGCCTTCGGCTCGAAAAAAACCAGCTTGGTCTCGAGCCACACTAATGGCAAAGGCATACGTTCCACTTGGTAACTCAAGGCTGCCGAGTGCGTTTTGCAAATTTATTTTGGCAATCAGCCGCGCTCCATTTTTAGACTGCAACTCGAGCGAGTTGTCTAAACCGAGTGCGCCTTTGAACCATTCGGCAGTCTTTTGCCCATCACAGATGTATGCCAGTACACGCTGTTTTTGTAAAGCAATGGCAATAAAAACTGGTGATTGTGGAATTTTTCCGATATAGACTGCTTCGAGTTGGGGTGAGGCTGGCTTGAACCACAACACGGCAGCAATCAACAAAACCGCCAAAAGGCTAAAGACAGGTATAGCTGATTTTTTCGGAACTACTTTTTTTGGTATTGCTTGTGGCTCGAGTGGCTGCCCGCATTGGGCGCAATTTCGGGCATAGGGCGACATGATTGGCGCTTGGCAGACTTGGCACTGCTCAGTCATTTCTGTGCCATCGTTAATGCAGTATTTTTCCTCGCTTTCTATCGGTACGGCTCGAGCGCAGCGCGGACAGATGCGGTATTGGGGCTGGCTGGTCACGAGTTGGCTCATGGGTTTTAGGTTACGGGCGGGGTGGTAACGAGCCTGTAACGTCGTTGTTTTTGAATTGTGGCTTAGAATTCTGGATGTGTCCGAATCCGTAGAAACCTTAAAGCAGTGCTTACAAGATTTGCCTTTGGGAAATCTAAGTTGTGCTTTGGCGTTGACAGCCGAAGCTGGCGCAGGCAAGTCTTTTGCGGTGGCAGCCTTAATGCGTGAGTTACCTTATGGTTCAACGGTTGTCCATGCCGAAATTAGTTTCAGGGATTTACTCAAGGTATTGCCTTCTCGAGCAACACAAAAAATACCCGAACAAGATGACGTGGTGACATCATTGCTGAATCACTTAAATCTACTGAGTCCCTTTGTTTTATGTGTCGAAGATTTTCACGAAGCCACTCCTGAACAACAACAAATCTGGTTGGCACTCTCGAGCGCGATTATTCAAACCAAAGGGCTGGCATTGTTATTTACAACAAGGGTGGCAATGACTGCGCCGGTACAGACTTTTTTTCTCGAGCCACTTTCACCCATTCAATTAAAGACTTTACTGGAAACCGAAGCAGGCTCAATTATCCCCGAAGCCGCGATTATCTGGATTGAAAAGCAAACCCAAGGCAATCCGCTTTTTTCCTTGGAGTATTTTAAGTGGTTAGCACGGCTGGGTTTTTTACGCAGTGATGGTCAATTTTGGCGTTGGCGTGAACCAGAACATCGGGTTTTGCCATCAAAGCTAGACGCACTCATAGAACAAGCCCAGATGCCCGCTTTGGTTTCTGAGCCGCAGGCGCATGTCTTGCTGGTGGCGGCTTTATTGGGC
>JAYWHB010000056.1:0-1839 GCA_043777915.1 Deinococcales bacterium | reverse complement strand
CAGCTTGGCAAGAACTCGAGGCTCGAGTCTTTGCTGCCCTAGCCGAGCCAGAAGTGCTGGATGGCTTGTACACACACCTTGGACAACCACCATTTGGAGTAACCCAAGGCATCATGCCCGTGCTGATAACTGCTTTATTGCAGATTTACCCCAACGAAATCAGTTTGTACCGCGAAGGCACGTTTCTGCCCGAACCGAGCGTCGCTGACCTTGAAGTGCTAGTACGTCGCCCAGAGCTTTTTAGCATTGCTGGCGGTAAAGTATCTGGCGAACGCATTGCCGTTGTCAGCCGACTCGCTAACAGCCTAGGCACAGAAGCCGCAACCATGCCCGTCGTTCGCGCCCTAATGAAAATGGTCAAGAGCCTACCCGAATATGCTTGGCGCAGCAATAAATTAAGTAAAAACGTACTGGCTATCCGCGCTGTCTTTGAACGCGCCCGTTCACCCGAACGGCTGCTCTACATCGAAATACCAACAGCACTCGAGCAAGAACCCTTTGCCGACACTGGCACAGCCCAAGAAAGCCGTGTCGAAGAATTCTTTGGGCTACTCAACAGCAGCTTGAAAACATGGTCAGATGCCTACCCACAACTGCTTGAGAAATGGCGCGACTATCTCCTCGAGCGCTGCGAATTACCAAGCGGCACAGAAGGCTGGGAAGCCTTACGCGCCCAAGCTCGGAAACTCGAGGGGAAAATCATGCACAACAACCTCGCACCAATCATCAAACGCCTAAGTGCCACAGGCGACGAACAGGCTTCGCTCGAGGGTGCATTGGCACTAATTGCCAGCCGACCCGCCAAAACCTGGACAGACAGCGAAGTTGCTAAGTTTCCAGCCCAAGCCGATGCCATAGCCAAATTATTACTCGAGGCAAGGCACAGCAACAGTATTCTGAGTAAAACCGAGAACGACCAAAGCAAAGAGGTTTACAAACGCTTAAAAACCGATTTTAAGTCCACTCCCGCCAATGTGTTACGCGCCGCCCTCGCCAAGTTATTACAGGAGCTATGACCATGACCGAACCTAAAGTAAGGCATATTTTATCGTTGTCTGGAGGAAAAGACAGCACCGCCTTGGCAATTTACATGAAAGACAAAATTCCAGATGTCGAATACGTTTTTTGCGACACAGGCGAAGAGTTAGAAGAAACCTATGAATATCTGGATAAAGTTGAAGCGTATTTGGGTCAAACAATAGTCAGACTCAAAAATAACCGTCAAGGCTTCAAAGATTTGCTTGCGATTCGGCGAAACTTTTTACCATCTCAGAAAATGCGTTGGTGTACACAGTATCTAAAAATTGTTCCATTTGAAGAATATGTAGGCGATGATAAAGTCGTCAGTTATGTTGGAATTCGTGCTGATGAGCAACACAGGCGAGGTTATGTTTCTACAAAAACAAACATCGAGGCGCGTTATCCATTCATAGATGACTCAATTCGCAAAGATGATGTTTACCGAATTCTCGAGGAAAGTGGTTTAGGACTACCCGAATACTACAAATGGCGGTCTCGTTCTGGGTGTTACTTCTGCTTTTATCAACAAAGAATTGAATGGGTTGGGCTACTTGAAAATCACCCTAAATTGTTCTGGGATGCGGCAGCTTTTGAGAAAGTAAATGCTGATACTGGTGAACGCTATACATGGGCAGGCATGGAAAGCCTAGAAGAACTTGCGAAACCAGAGCGAGTCGCAGAAATCAAAAGAGAACACGAAAAGAGAAAACTTCAAAAGCGTTATAACCCCGGCACTGGAAAATTAGTAGACATTTTTCTCGAGGATGCAGACGAATCTGAGGGCTGTACGATATGTCATCTATAAACTCTGAAAGCGCA
>JAYWHB010000055.1:0-1843 GCA_043777915.1 Deinococcales bacterium | reverse complement strand
TTGCTAAGCGCTCAGGCATGGCAATAGCAATACTTTTAGGCACAAGTTCGGAGAAAATAACCGACAAGACCGCACTAATACCAATTGCAATGGCTAAGCTAATCCCATTGGCAGTCCCGAGGCTTAGCGCAAAAACATCAATCAGCAAAGGTTTAACCAATGCCCCAATCGATGGTTCAGCCACCACGCCTGTGGTTAAACCAACAACCGTGATTCCAAGTTGACTCGAGGCAATATAAAAATTGAGATTATTCTGGGCTTTTTGCACCCGTAAAGCCACCCGAGAACCTTTTTCAATCAGTTCTTGAATTTTTGTGTGTCGAGCGCTCACCAAAGCATACTCAGAGGCGACAAAAAACGCATTTAATAAAATCAGAACAAGCAAAACAACTAAACCAGTAATTTCCATTTGTGGGCGCACTCCATAACACGCCTCTCCTTGCACTGAAACCCATGCAGGAGTCTAAAACCTCGAGCCACCAATTGGCTCGAGACGATGCAAAACACGAGCGCCAAAGCACTTGTCTTATAGTCAAAACTAGGAGGTTCTTCCATACGCATCACGCGCCGCTAAGGAGCGACGCGATACCCCACTATAGCAGATTTTACTAAGCGGCTGCCTCTTGACAGTCCAAAATGCCTGTGCTACCTTTCTATGCGCTACTCATGGGTTGTTAGCTCAATTGGCAGAGCAGCTGACTCTTAATCAGCGGGTTGATGGTTCGAGTCCATCACGACCCACCACAGATAAGCCCCGACATTCACGGGGCTTTTTGATTTCGTACTACTGTTCTACGCCCCTTTTGGGTTGCCGACAAAAATCACACCATCATAAATTTGCTCGAGTGTTAAGGTAACACCTAAACACGGCACATCAAATTCGCCGTTCTGCTCCAAACTCTGCACCACCCATTGCTCATTCATGCGTTTGTAAACCACCACAAAAGGCTCATCGCTCGAGACCAAAACATAACGCTCCAAACTGGGTAATTGGGTGTACTCATCTAGTTTTTTACCAAAATCGGTGTGTTCGGTGCTTGCCGATAAGACTTCGACAATCAGACACGGATTCTCGAGAAAATACGGGTCATCGCCCGGCGCACACGAAACAGCGAAATCTGGATAACGATAGCGCGATGCACGGGTGCGGATTCTTACGCTTTGAGAAACGACTTCGCACAATGTATTGTCCGCAACTTTTTGCAGTAATACAACAAAATTGAGTGCAATTCGATTATTTTTGCGTTTTTCGCCAGCCATTGCCAAAAGTTGCCCATCCACATATTCGTGGCGCGTTTCGGATTTGCGCTCGAACTCGAGGTATTCTGCCACGCTTAATGGTTTCTCGAGAATTTGAGTCATACAAAAAGTGTAGCACAAGAAGTAAATTTGCTACGCCCCAAACAAAACGGTAAACTGTCTTCATGCAGCCCGAAAAATTCTCTCTCGAGACCCAAAACCCTCGAGAAGCACAACTTAAAGCACTATTAGAACACCTGCCAGAAGTCTTTGCCGATGGCGTACCTAACTTGGAGCGCTTCAAAGCCTTATTTTCCGACGAACTCGAGACCCGTGAACGTTTTGGATTATCTTGGGCAGGCAAAGCCGATGCCCTACGTGCAAGGGTTAGGTTAAATTCGCAGCCGATGAATTTATGAGTTCAGAAGACTAGGAAAACCGATTGCAATACTTACCAATCTAAAAACTCGAGCCAAAGCAAAATGCACTGAGCAGATAAAAGGTTTTGCCCTCGAGAATTTGCCCCAGCCAATGCGACAAGGTTTTGGTGGCGTGAGGCGTTACTTCTGCCATTGCCAATGGCGTGAAACCAGCTTGGAAGACA
>JAYWHB010000054.1:0-5154 GCA_043777915.1 Deinococcales bacterium | reverse complement strand
CTCTTCACTCGCAAAATCATGGTCATTGACCAGAATTGTAGTTTGACACTCGAGCTTTCCAGAGCGATAAAAATCACCAAGTAATTCTTTTTTCTTGGTATCGATACTAATTACTGGATTGCTCGCTTTTTCGTACTTTCGTTTTAGTTTCCCAATTCGTTTGAACTGTGCATCACGATTTATATGTGAACCCATTGTTTTCTTCTTTTGAACCTGCGCCCCAAGCCCGTCAGGTGCTGCTTTAAGGGGTAAGAAGTCTTCGTCTAAATCCATTGGCTTGTAACCACAATCCAACAATTCCTCGAGTTACAGGTGTTCCAAGTTCAGTCACTAAACACGCTATGGTTCGTCTTGATAAATTCGTCCATTTCACATTCTCAAGCATCGGGTCGCCAGCCGTGCAGTTCTCGAGGACTTCCCAGAAATTAGAGCATAACTGAGTCTCCGACAGGTTTATGGGTTTGCGTCCAGCCCTTTTTTTCGTTGACGACTTATTTCTAGGTCAGGCACTATTTCTAGTTCGTCTGGTATGTCTAATTCTCGTAAGCCAACATGAATCGTTTTTGGATCACACTTTAGAATTTGGCTGACATAGCCAATACCACCGTGTCCAAGTTTTATACTCTCAATCACAGCGTATCTACGTCGGTCACGTTCATTAAGTGATTGGTACAGCCGTAACATCATATTTTTGACTTTCAGTGAGTAGGTCTGCATTTCGTTGACTTTACCAAACCATGAATCGAATGACACTATTCGCAAAACTGGGAAGTTATTCTGGGGCAAGTCCTAACGCTTTGCACAATAAAAAAAGCGGACACTAAAATCCGCTTTTTCTCTCCTCAAGCTTATTAAACGCTTTTTTCAATAGGCACACCAACCACATTGCCCCATTCTGTCCAGCTTCCATCGTAATTACGCACTTTGTCGTAACCTAACAGGTACTTAAGAATAAACCATGTGTGGCTCGAGCGTTCGGCAATACGGCAGTAGGCAATAATGTCTTTTTCGCCCGTTACGCCTTTGTTGCCGTACATGCTGGTCAGTTCTTCATGACTTTTGAATGTGCCGTCTGGATTGACAGTTTGCGCCCAAGGTTGAGAAATTGCCCCGGGGATGTGACCGCCACGCAATGCGCCTTCTTGTGGGTAATCTGCCATGTGGGTCAGCTTGCCACTGAATTCGTCGGCGCTGCGGACATCTACCAGTGCGCCACGTCCAGCGTTGACCTCGAGCAGGTGCTTCAAGACATCGGGCATAAAAGCACGAATGCTGGCATCACGGTAGGCAACAGTGTACTTAGAAGCCGCGTAACTTGGGGTTTCTTTCTCGAGCGGTTTGCCTTCGGCGACCCATTTGGCACGTCCACCATTCATTAAGACTGCCTTGCTGTGTCCATTGTACTTAAAGAACCAAAAGGCATAAGCCGCCCACCAGTTGTTTTTGTCGCCGTAAAAAACCACGGTGGTGTCGTTGGTAATGCCAAATTGCGAAACCAGTTTTTCAAAGCCGGCTGCGTCTACAAAATCACGGATGTCTTCGCGTTGCAAATTGGTGTGCCAGTCTATTTTGACGCTGCCCGGAACATGACCTTGCTCATAAAGCAAAAAGTCCTCGGAGACTTCGACAATGCGGATATTGGCATCTTTGTGATGCTCTAAAACCCAATCGGTGCTGACCAAAACTTCTGGATGAACATAACTCATATTTTCTCCTTAAAACCTAGACTCGATTCCGCCTGAGTAGTTTACAATTTTTATCAATCTTCTCGAGGTAAGCCGAACTACCAAGAAAACCCACTTAAGTATAACCCCGAAATGTTTTAGAGTCTTTTCCTAAAACATTTCCGACTAAAAGGAGTAAGGGCAACGTATCTCACGCTGGAATGACAGAATTGACGTTTTTCTGGAAATTCTAAAATGAAAGCGTGAGATACTTAATCCGTTCGGTACTTAGAGGTCAGTTCACGTAAACGCCCCGCCAAGGCTGCAAGACTTTGGGCTGAATCACGGGTATGCCGCGTGGAAATCAGGTTTTCTTCGGTAGCAGTGGAAATGTTACTCATAGCAGAAGATATTTGTTCCATCCCAATGCTGTGTTGCCGCACCGAAGCCGAAATGAGTTGGGCATTGTAGGCGGCATTTTGAATTGCACCTTGTAGTTCGTCAATCACACTCGAGACTCTGGCAATGCTGTCCACGCCGGCATCGGCGACTTTAATGCCTTGTTCGGTGGTCATGACGGCGCTGTTGGTAGCGCGTTGAATTTCGCCTAAAATGGATTTGACTTGGCTGGTTGCACCTTTGGATTGTTCTGCTAGTAATCTAATTTCTTGGGCGACCACCGCAAAACCTTTGCCCTGTTCACCGGCACGTGAGGCTTCGATGGCAGCATTTAAGGCAAGCAGATTGCTCTGGTCGGCAATATCATTAACTGTGGCGATAATCTCTCCGATTTGTTGGGTTTGTTCGGATAGCGCTAAAATATTCTCAGCAATTTGTTGGACTCGAGCGCGAATCTCGGACATGCCTTCAATGGCGGCTTTAGCGGCTTCTCCACCAGCCGTGGCGACACGATTGACACTTTGGCTTTGCTCATTGATTGTTTGGGCTAAATCTACCGCTTGTTCGGAAGTGGTTTTTACTTCGTCTACTGTGGCTGTGGTTTGGGAAACGGCAGCTAACTGACTGCTAACCGAACTGGTTTGTTGTCCACTCGAGGCAAGAATTTGGCTCGAGGCACTGGCTAAGGCAACCGAACCAGACTGCACGGTTGCCATCAGGTCACGCAGGTTACTTCGCATTCCAGTGAAGGCTTTACCTAGCACATCGTCTTCGGACTGCATGGCAACCTCTTTGGTTAAGTCACCATCAGAAATATGATTTGCCACGCCCGCCATATCGCGTTGGTACTGGCGCATATCCCGAAAAGACTGTGCCAATTGCCCAAGTTCGTCTTTGTTGTACGTTCCTATACGCTGTTCTAAATTACCACGCGCTAATCCAGAAGCAGCTTTGGCAAGACGTTGCACCCCATTGGAAATATACCAAGCTGGTAAATACATCGCAGCAACACTCAACAACACCCCAACAATACTTAAAACAATCAAAGCCCGAACTGTTCCATCAAGCTCACGATTCACTTCAGCTAAAGATTGACTGGCGAGGGTTTGCCAACCCAAATCCTTCAAAACACCCCTCGCCTTAAACCAACCTTCGATACCCACACCTTGCCCTTGAGCCAAACTGTAATCCGTACCTTTTCCAAAACCAATGTCTATATTGGCTTCAATCTGAAAAGCTGAATCGGTAATTTCGCGCTTGAACACATCCTCTTTACGCGAAGATTCGATAATCTGATTGTTTTTAACAATCACAAAACGCAGGGTTTCGGCGTTGTCTTTGGCGGCTCGAGCTTCGACTTCTTTGAGGAGTTTCTGGATTTCCAACCAATTATAACGGGTACTCCAAATGCCTACAACGCTGTCGGTATCATCAAAAATAAAACCCGAGAAACCGATGGTTAAGGCTAAATCTTGTCCGTAAACTTTTTCGACCAATTTATCCACCGCCAAGTCGTTAATTACCGCCGCCGATGTATCAGGTGAAGCCGTAAATGATTCGCCTTGTAGGGTCTGAAACCATGCTTCTTCGGACACGCTCGAGCCAATTGCGGTTTTGGCAGTTCCAGCCTTGCCACTTGCGTCTAAACCAGAAGCCGCGATAACTCTACCTTCTAAATCCACCACCATCATCATCCGGTAAATCGGCGCATAGGCTTTGGTGACGGTGTTCATCCAGACTTGAATATCTTTAGCGTTCATCGAACGGGCTTCGGGTGAAGCGGCAAAGACTTGGACTTCATTAAAACGCTCGCCAAGCGACCTATCCAAACGATCCATGACACTAAAGGCAGCATCTTTTAAGCGCACCCCAGCATTACGTTCAATCACTGCCCCAGATTGGTTATAAAATACCCAAATCATCGTCACCATAAACGGAACGAGTACCAAGGCACTAAACAGTCCAAGTTTGACAAAGATTTTTTGATCGAGTACCCAGCCAAAAATAAAGCGCAGGAAACTGGTCACTCGAGTCATCAATGGATTAGTGGTTTCTGGGTTCATAAGTCTAAGGGTAATTATGCACCAAAACACAGTTCTTGTGTAGGAGAGGAAAAAAGGAAGAAAAAAGACCAGAAAATTAGTCGAACTTAAATTTTTTGAATTCCGTATCCTCACGTTGCGAAATAGAGTCTGGTTCTATGCCTACTTGGTTCATGTGTGCTTGACCGACCAGACCACCGTAAGTTGCGCCGTCATCCATAGCTTGAAGATTGGATTCTAAATCTTTACTTTGTAATTTCTTTTTTTGCTCATAGCGAATTAAAAGTAAAAACGCTAAGCCCATCACCATAAACGCAACCACAAGCGGCATGTTCAGTAGTTTAGCACTTGGCAAGCCACACAACACAATGCTAAAACTAAGGCGTATGCCAGTTTATATGTACCAAGGTTTAGAAAGCGGCGCAACATTCAGCCTCGAGCAACGCATCAGCGAAGCCGCCCTGACACATCACCCAGAAACAGGCGAAGCGGTTAAGCGCTTGATTGGTAAACCTGCGATTTCCTTTAAGGGGTCTGGGTTTTATGCCAACGATTCTAAAAGCACCCCGAGTAAAAGCGAAACACCAAAAACCGAAACGCCGAAACCTGAGACTGCAAAAACCGAGAACTCGAGCAGCGAACCCAAAGCCGAACCTAAAGCCGCCGAAGCCCCAAGCGCCCCTGTTACCACTACCCCAACGGTCAAAAGCGATGCAGCTTAGTGATGGTGTACACCTTGGTCTAAAAACAGATTACTCGAGTTTGCAAAATCTCGAGTTTTACATTCTGGTTGGTGTGACTGGGGTTGGCAAAAGCACCACGCTAGAAGCCTTGCAAGCCCTTGGTGTGAATTTTAGTCTGCTGCCAGACCGCCGAATCATCACCGATGCGGCAATTTTTGGCGGTGAAGTCATCACTGACCGCGAAGCCCGATTTGCCCGCACTGCACAGTACCGCCAGACCCACCCCGGCGGTATGGCGCAAGCCCTAGAAAACATTTATGTACAATTACAAGCCCCGATTTTATTTGATGGATTACGCGGCTTAAA
>JAYWHB010000053.1:0-1848 GCA_043777915.1 Deinococcales bacterium | reverse complement strand
CACCTTGCAAAAAGTTCTCGAGCAACAAGGCTTTAAGCACAGCGATGTCAATAAGCTTTTTGCTCGAGCCGAAGCTGCTGGCTACCCAGAAATTTTAGTTCGGCGCAAAGAACAGGGTTTCCAAGCATGGGTAGACCGTCCAGAACGCGCACATGGCGGAGAAGGCGAGACTGCACTGCTTGCCCTCGAGAATGCAGTTTTGGAAGCTGAACGCGATACGGAATTTAAGCAATAAAAAAACAGCCGCTCGGCTGCTGATAGGAATAATAGTAGCACAGTATTCGCTATTCGTCAAATTTATGCACTCGAGTCGTCTGGCACGGGCTGTAGTTTGTCCATACCAGTTTTTATTGACTAGAATTGTGCCAAAACTTTTTGCAATCTATCTAACTGCATTCCAAAATCCTCAATTCTACGGCGCTCCTCGAGTAGAACGTCTTCAGGTGCATTCTTGACAAAGTTGTCGTTGCTTAATTTGCCTTTACTTGCTTCTCGAGTTCAAGCACGACCTTCCGGTAGCAATTGTCCGCGCAACCAATCCACAACTTTCACCAATCCCTGTTCCTCGAGTTGCAGCAACATGGTACTGATGCCAATTGGAGGGCGTTGTAAATTCGCCACCTGCATTTGAATCGCCTTCAACACAAGATTTGGTGTACGTTCAAGAATACGCATCACAAAGTCATCGGGACTCAAAGCAATCACACCAAAAGGTTCGAGGATGGCTTGAGGAAAGTCTCGTAAATTGTTTGTCACCACATAACCCGCTCGTGCATAGATGGCTGCCTCAAGAACATGAATGTCATTGGTGTCTGGAAGAATAACCTCGAGCCGAGGCACATTCTCGAGTAAAGCATCAGGTAAAGCCCTATCCATCAGTTTTTGTGTACGCTCGAGACTAGCCACAAGAATTTCAGGGCGATTTTGCAATAAATTATATTTCCATTCGGCTTGGATTTCGGCTGTCCAATGGGCTTGATACGCATTTTGTAATGCAAGCCAAATGAAAAAATCCCGTAAACGAGCCGAGTACAACACATTGGCATCCAGAACCGCAATCACGAATCGTATAATCCCAGTTCTTGCGAGAGTTCGGCTAATTCCTGCATCGCAATTAGACTGCGCTGACGTTGCTCAGATTGGTATTTCAACACATCTGCCAGCAAAACCCGATGATGCGCTCCGACCATCCGAAAAGGCATTTCGCCACGCTCGAGTATTTTGGTCACAAAAGGGCGTGAGACATTCAGTACATCGGCAGCTTCAAAGGTACTGAGTTCTGTATCAAGCGGTAAAACCACCACAGAACGTTCTTGCCCCAATTGCTCGAGAACTTCTTGGAAAACACGCAAGGTTTCTTGTGGCAGCAGTGTGACTTCGCCGTTACTCGAGTGAAAAGCGAGTTGTCCGGATAGGAGTTGTTGCCCGACTTCTCGAGCAGTCTGGGCGGCTTGGCGCGAAAGCGTAATCGGTTGCATGGCTCAAGTATAGCACAAGTGAAATAAGTGAAATGCTATTCATGAGAAAAACAACCTATTTTTCGCGCAAAAATGACAATTCTATTGGACGTGCGAAACGGTAGATTTATGCGAAAACAATTTGAAAGTAAGCGCGAAAAAGTCAATTAAGTTGCCTCAAAAACAGAGAAATTTAATGTTGAGAACAGACTTTTACAGGTTTTACCCTCATACTGCAAAAACTGAAGAATATATTGAAAAATTTCGCTATTTCTATGACAAACTTCTACATTAGACGTTATCGGAAATTAGGATAAGCTATTCGAGTGCTGCATTACGACAAACTCGTCAAGAATAAAACTCGCTTCTTAGCCCTGACTGGACTAACCAA
>JAYWHB010000052.1:0-1850 GCA_043777915.1 Deinococcales bacterium | reverse complement strand
CCGCCACCCGTGGGCGCTTGAATGCCACTGGTCCAAGTCTCGAGTACAAAGAAATCACTGGGCTTGGTGTTTTATCGGGTCCTGTACAAATTAAAATTACTCCAGAGAAAAAAGAAGATGACCAAGTGAGTATCCAAGCCAGCAAAGCTACTTTTGATGTGGATACCAATGTTTCGACTTCCGAAGGCAGTGTTAAATTGGTCAATGGTGGGCAGACCGCCACCTCGAGCAAAGTTGTCTATGATGAACAATCGGATTTGGGGTGTTTATCCGACTCGAGGGTTGTGACGATTATCCGTGAACCCAAAAAAGCTGGCGACCCACGCTTGGTGATTACCGCCAAAGAAACTCGGGTCAATACCAAAACCAATACCCTGATTGCACTGGGTGGTGTAAAACTCGAGGCTGGCGATAATGTCACGACTGGCGAAGCACTTTTTTATGATGATGCCAAAGACACCGCTTGGATAATCGGTGATTTAGCCAAGAAACTTGAGGCTAAAAATGTCAATAAAAAGTCTGGCACGACCATTTCTGGTGGTACAATCATCAATTACACCCGTAAGAATAGCGTCACGATTCAAGGAGCGCTGTTTAAGATTCCGCTTGAAAAGTTTGTGTGTCCGAGTGTTAAATGAACCGACAGTTATTTTTGCTGCTGGTCTGCTCGAGTTTCGGTTTGGCGCAAGATGCCGACCAGCCATTTACACCAGAGCCTTTCACCCCCAAAGTAATTTTTGAACGTGGCAATAATGTGGTGGTCGCTAAAAAATATGGACCAGACGAACTCGGGGTATTGCTGATTTGTCAGCCCGAAGAGTCCGACCCAAAGCAAGTCACCCGTTCGTTTTTTGCCGATGTAAAACCGTATTTTGTGCATGTTTTTATAGACAAAAATATCATCCGAGCGCCTTTAATTACCGCTACCAAAGAATCTCGAGGTGATGGTCAGTTAAAAGCCGTCAATGGCTCAGCCAAAATACTGAACCCAGAAACTTGTGAAATCGAACTTAAACCAGACCCTAAACCAAATACGGTTTTTGTTGAACAAGGTAAAACCAAGTTGTCTGGCTCGAGTTTAATTTATTCTCAAGAGTCTGGCATTGGCGTGATTGCCGGACCAATTACTTTTGCCCGTCCACAAGCGGGTGGCAACATTTTACGTGGCTCGAGTGAAAAAATCACGGTGGATGTGGACAACGAAAAAACTTTTTTAGAAGGCAATGTCAAACTAGAATCTAAGTGCCGCAGCAGTATTGCTGACCGCGTTGAGTACGATGACCGTGAAAACTTAGCGATTCTGTATGGCAACCCAGCTATTTCTAAGCGCTTGGATGGCTCGGACGAAATTAAAGCAGACCGACTCGAGTACAATTTAGAAACCAATGATGTGGTTCTCAATGGCAGCATCAGTGGGGTTTTTGATGATAACGCCAAACCTTGCCGTGAGAACTAAAAAAATTAGAATTGAAGTTTAACTTACGAACTTGTTAGAATACCCGCGATTCAAAAATTCTTTTTCGCTCGGGGTTTCTCGAGATGGGGGTTCTAACGTGGGTTTATTGATTACGGTTGTGGTCGGTTTATTGGCAATTGTCGTGGGTGCGGCATTGACCATGAACATTCTTCGTTTACCCGATGGCAATGATAAAATGCGTGCCATCGCAGCAGCCATTCAAGAAGGGGCGAGTGCCTACCTGAGCGCCCAGTACAAAGAAGTTGCGGTGGTTGCGGTGGTCTTGTTTGTGCTGCTTTTTGCGGTACTTGGGGCAACGACCGCTATTTATTTCTTGGTTGGTGCGGCAGCATCGGCGGCGGCTGGTTTTATTGGCATGAATGTGGCAGTCAGG
>JAYWHB010000051.1:0-1850 GCA_043777915.1 Deinococcales bacterium | reverse complement strand
AAGGGATTGCCGAACTGCGCGAAGTGATTAAGAGCTTTGGCGACCAAGGGATTACGGTTTTTGTCTCGAGCCATATTTTGTCCGAAGTCGAAAAATTTGCACCTCGAGTGCTGATTATCAACAAAGGCAAGTTACTGCGTGACAGCAGTACCCATGATTTACGCCCAAGTCCTGGCATAGAAGGCTTGGACAGCACCTATCATCTCGAGACCACCGATGCAACCAAGGCGCTTGAAGTGCTGCGCCGCGAACCGTACATTCAGAGCCTCGAGTTAATGCAAAACGGTCTGTCTTTTCGTGTACCAAAAGCCGCCGCTTACCGACTAGCGCCGCTTTTGGTGCAGGGCGGAGTGATGTTCACGCAACTTAAACGCCATGAACAAATCGGGGCTTCAACGGACTTAGAAAGCCTGTACTTAGAAGTGATTGGCGACCAAGGCAACGCTGGAGGGGTGAAATAATGCTCGAGATGATTGGGGCTGAGGTTTTTAAGGCGTTTAAGAAAAAACGTTTCTGGGTTTTAATTATTTTATTTGGCATTATTGCGCCGCTTATTCAGTTGGTCACAGCAGGTTTTGTCACCAGCCGAGTTTCGGGAACAGTTGTAGACACAGGCGACGCAGTGGCAAAAGCCATTTCCGAGATTGCTTCGCCGTACAGTTTGGCGCGTAATGGCATTGGTGGTTTACTGCCGCTTATGCTGCTGCCCTTAGCGGCTGTGGTTGGGATTTTCTTGGTCGGTGAAGAACGCACCTTCAAGATGTGGAAAACCATTTTGGTGGCAAATCCAGACCGAATGCGGGTTTTGGCGGCTAAATTTATAACAGGAATGCTGATTCTAGGTTCAATTATTCTGGCTGGAATTCTGGGCGGGGTTGTTTTTGGGGCTATTGCCATTCCGTTTGGGTTTGCCTCGAGTTTTGCTGGAGATTGGGGAACGTTTTTCCTGATTGCCTTCTTGCAATGGCTGGTTTTGGCTGCGCCGCTTGCCCTTGGGTTTTTAATCAGTTGGTTATTTGCTTCCCCTGCCCTCGCGGTGATTGGTGTCGTGGTGCTACCTTCCTTAATCGAAGGGATTTTAACCGCCAGTATTGTTTTTCAGTTAAACCGCGTCTCGCCCTTAAATGCAGCCTTTCAAGCCGATAGGCTGCGGCAAACCCTCGAGGAATGGACACGCTTTTTCTTTACCCCTAATCTGAACTTGGGACAGCGCCTGATTGGACAATCACTGCAAAATTCTGGCTTAGGTGAATTTATTCCCAGTAATGTATTGCCTGTTCTCGAGTGGGATAAAATCTGGTGGTCAGTTGGCGCGGCGGGTGTGTACGGGCTGGTCTTTGCTGCCATTATGGTTTGGAGTTTTAGAACAAGGGACATTCACGAATAGACCTCTCACATAAGTCCGAATTGTTTATTGCTGGCAAGGCGAACACTTCTTGACCATAAACGCGCACCTAACGGGCATGGTCGCAAGGTTCGCCCATAGGCATCAGGTTAAGAGCCAAAGCCTTTCAGTACGCGAAAAATCACAATCAGTCAGCCCCTCTCCCGACTCGCTTGAAGCTCGTCACCCTCCCCCAAAAAACGCTTCTTGACCCCTAAAGCAGCACCTGACGGGCTTGGGTCGCTTCGCTTGGGGAGGGTTTGGGATGCGGGATTTTGAATTTTGTTTTCTTGAAAAGTCTTTAGGGACAGTATTTTTCAGTTTTCTGGTCTCGAATCTAAAGCAACAAGACAAACCGAACAACCCTCTCCCGCGCTTTTTTGCGGGATGAGGGTAACGAGCCTAAGCGAGTTGGGAGAGGGTTGGGGTGCGGTATGGGCGACTACTTTTTGAGTAGTAGGTTTTT
>JAYWHB010000050.1:0-5170 GCA_043777915.1 Deinococcales bacterium | reverse complement strand
AAGCTCGAGTCAAAGTCGAAGTCAGCCCAGATATGGAACTGGCTTTAGAAGACCTAATCGTTCACATGCGAAACGCCCTCGTGACCGAAACCCAAGTCATGGTCAAACGCGAAGACGAACAAGCCTTTGCTGAACTGAATGGCGCTCACGTTAAATTTGTCGAAGATGCTGCCCGTCTGGTCTACCAACAACTCGAGCAAGATAACCGCATCCGAGATTTCCAAGTCGTATGCAGCCACCTCGAGAGCCTGCACTCGCACGATGCGGTCAGTGTGATTGCCAAAGGTGTACCTGGCGGAATGAACGCCGAATTCACCGATTTTGCAACCTTGGTTTGTTAAAAGCAGGTAAAAAGGTCAAAGGGTTTAACCTTCGCCTTTTGACTTTTGCCTTTCGCCTTTAATTGACGCTGCTCGAGGCTCGAGCCAGTTCAATTGGCACAGCAGGTGGGTCTATGCGCTCTAAGACCGTGAAACCTAGGCGTTCGGCTTCTAGCACAAAGTAGTTGATATTTTCGGTCTTGGTGGTTTCGCCCAGACTGACCCGTTCATAGCATTGATTGGCAGCAATAATCAGGGTTTCTGCCAAACAAGCTGGCACGTTACCTTTGCCAAAATCGAGTTTGCCATCTGCCCAGCCATTTGGGGCGGTCATGCCGCCCGGGGGTTGAACCACGCCGCCGGGAATTAAGCGTACACCGGGGACAGTCAGGACACTTTCGTCCACATCGGCAGGGCGACCTTCGTCGTAAATCCAAGCCCCGGGTTTGACATCTTTGGCAAAGACCACGGGGTTCGGGTCAGAAGTGGCGGTAAAAATCAGGTCGGCTTCTAAGCAGTCGTGTGGCTCGAGACTCGAGACAAATATGGTGTTGGGATAGGCTTTTTCTAAGGTGGCTCGGCTTTTATCTAAGCGGGTTAAGTCGCGTCCAATTAAAATCACTTTGCCCACCTCTGGCGCAAGCATTCGCGCCATGCCAAAAGCCACCACGCCATTTGCGCCGACTACGGCGGCAGTTAAGTGCTTAAGTTCCTGCCCCTTGCTGCGCCAATGCTCTAAAATTTGTGGTACAGCCGCTCGGATGCTGCCCGCCGTGTATGCACCGCCATTGGTGACACTGATTTCTGGGACAGCCGCCTGTACCTCGAGACCCTTTTTGCCAATCGTTCCCCAAAAAGCCCCCAGCCCGTAAACACTTGCGCCGAGTTCTCTTGCCAGTCTTGCGCCCTGAATTGCCCGTTTGACCGCCAATTCGGGTTCGTTCTTAAAGACTTGCGGCAGAAGTGGTCCAGTCAATAAAATGCAGCGAATCTCTTTGCCATCGGTGGTGTACATACCGCGCAATTCGCCAATTTTGAAGGGACGGACTTGTTTTCCAATCCACTCGAGTTGCGACTCGCTAATAATTTTATGGTCATACAAGGGTTTAAGCCATGCAAAACGGTCTGACTTAAACATGTACTGCGGGGCAAGCGGATGAATAATAAAAGCTGCAATCACTTGGTCATCGCGCTCCCCTGCGACATGATGCACTTCGCCTACTTTTGGTTCGGTCTGCTCAATAATTCGCCCAAGGTTCTCCTTAAAACGCCACAAGGCGGCGGACAGTAAGCCAAAAACTGCCCACCTTGCACCTAGGTCTGAAGGGGAGAGCAGCACGATGAAAACCAATGCCGCCAAGCCGCCCAAAGTGCCAACTGCCACATAGCGAGTCCAGCCCAGCAGCACCGCAAAAACAATTGCTGGAATCGCCGAAATCCAAAACGGCATCTCGGCAAAAATCGCTAAGCCAGCCATCATCCCAAGTAAGTAAACATTGCCACGACCACGCATTGGGTAATACTTTGGGAAGAAAACTGAAGGTGGATACTGATGCCCGACAAACCCAGCAAAAGCCGCAATAAACGCCAATTCATTGCCCTCAAATGGCATGACAAGAGCCACCACAATTGCACCTTTGAAGAAATCCAAAGCAAATGAAGCAATCGTCGATTCACCACCGAGTACCCGCATCGCATTTTCAAAACCAATGTTATAAGAACTTGCCCGCAGAGGCTCGAGACCACGGTATTTGGCGTACCAATAACCAAGCGGTAACGCCCCAACAACATAGGCGAGTAAAAGGGTCAGTAAAATATCGAGTTGCATGGTCAGAGTATGCTCCTTTTCAAATTAGAACTGCTTAGTGGTTAGGCTTGGACTTGGTTTTTGCCACTGCGTTTGCCAACATAAAGTTTTTCATCGGCAACATTGAGCATTTTTTCGTGATTTTCTAAGTCTGTGTCGGCACAAACACCAACCGTAATGGTAACTTGCAATTCAGCATGAATTTCAACCCAAGGGTATGTTTCGACCCGAACGCGGAGACGTTCACAGGCTCGAGTGGCTTTATCTAAGCTGGTGTGAATCACCAGGGCAAATTCTTCTCCGCCATAACGAGCCGCAATATCGCCTGTTCGTAAACTGTCTTTGGCGAGTTTAGCCATGATTTTTAAGACCTCATCACCGACACCATGTCCAAATGTATCGTTGACTTGCTTAAAACTGTCAATATCAAGCATCGCAACCGAGAGTGGTTTAGCCTCTGTTTTGGCTTCAAAAAACGACTTCTCGAGTTGTGTTTCTAGATAGCGCCGATTGTGTAAACCGGTTAAAGGGTCACTTATGGCTTGCCACTCGAGTTGACCGACCAAATGCCCCAATTCGACGCGGCGCATTCGCTCCAAGTCGGCTTCGGCTCTGGCACGGTCTAGTTCGCGTTGGGCGCTAATCGCGTTCAGTTGGCGTTCGGTATCTAACTGGCGGACTTCGCGTTCGATTTGATGAAAAATTTTATGGTGTTTTAAGGCATATTCAAAATGTTGGTTGTGTTCGTGTGCCTCGGAAATTCGTTGATGAAATTCGGCTTCAAGGTCTTTTAAGCCGTGTGTTTTACATAAGGCTAAACCAGATTCTAAACTGGCAATGGCTTGACTGACCAGTTCTTGACGAAGAAAAATTAGCCCTAAGTACAAGCGGCAATGGACAATCCCTTCAAAAATATCGTTTTCGACAAAAACCTTTTCGGCAGAACGCAACAAAGCCAAGGCTTCGGCGAACTCGCCAAGGTACGCCAGCGCTTCGGCTAAATTGACTTGGACCCGAGTTGCCAACTGGGTTAATTTTAATTCTTGGGCAGACTGTAAGGCTTGCCGTGAGGCACTGACCGCATCCTGAAAGCGTTCCAATTTAAGATAAGCCAATGCCAAGTTGCCTCGAGCTTCGGAGACACGGCGGAGGTCTGGAATCAGAGCAGCTTGTTCGATGGCTTCTAAACAAACCGATTCGGCTTCGCTAAAGCGCCCCAAGGATTGGAAAATATTACCAAGGTTAATTAAATTACTGACTTGTCCGCCAACATCCTTAAGTTCTTGATTGATTTTTAAGGCAGTTTGCGTGTACCCCAAGGCTGACTGCATATTGCCCATGGTCGCGTAAGTCGCTGCCAAAAAATTGAGAATATCGCGTTGAAGCTCTAAATCCTTGTACTTCTCGGCGATCTCGAGGGCTTGTGATAAACGGCTAAGGGCTTGACTTAAGTTGGATTGGTTGCGGTCAATAAAAGCCAGAGTTCGCAGTGCATAACCCATTTGTAATTCGTTTGATTCTTCTAGTGCTTGACTTAAGGCTTGCTCGCTAAAACTCAGACAAATTTGCCAGTCGTCGAAACGAGCCTCCCAAGCCTTTTGATTAAGTTCCGAGGTACTGATTTGGTCTGTTTCCATAAATAATAATCCCGATATTGAAGCCGTTTATGTATTGTACGAACTCTTGGCGTTATTCTTGGCTAAATCTAGCATGGTTGAGCATGAACGCTTCGGGTCTGTTCTCGAGAGTATACACCAATTGAATTCGATAAGAATATGCTATGAACGGCATAGTTCGTGTTTGTTTGCCCTTTTGCACTATTGCTGTACTGTCAGCTTTTAGCGGTATTTAAGAACCCCAAAATAGTTTGGGCTGTAAGAACGGTGTGACAAGCATTTTGATATGCCCAATCATCGGCTTTGATTGTCGAGCATGGTAATTTGCACCCATGAAGATTGTTTTTAAAACTGCCGAAGACTTAGAAACCTATGCGGCTGACTTTGCTCGGCAACTCGAGACCAATTCGGTACTGATTTTAAGTGGGGTCATGGGTGCAGGAAAAACCACCTTTGTCAAAGGCTTAGCGCGTGGGCTTGGGGCAACCAGTCCAGTCTCGAGTCCAACCTATACCTATATTCATCAGTACGAAACGCCTCAAGGGGTTTTGGTTCACATAGACGCATACCGTCTGGGCAATGCCCAAAAACTTTGGCAGATGGGTTTAGCCGAATACCTCGAGACTGCCTTTGTCGTGGTGATTGAGTGGGGTGAGGCATTGCTCGAGGAAATTCCAGAAGCTCGATTGATTCAGTTTATGGTACTAGAAGATGCTCGAGAATTAATAACTTGACAAAATGTTGTTAGTCACGATATGGTCAACTTAATGTCTAAGATTAAGTTGACAAAACAATTGCTGGGGGTTTTCCAACAACAATTGGGTATTTGGCAATCAGGGCTGGACTTAGCACTGCAATTTGATGTGACTCGAGCAGCCGTGTCTAAAGCGGTACAAGCCCTTAAGCTCGAGGGCTACCCGTTTGAAGTCGGTCGTTTGGGGTATCGTTTTGAACCAGATATTCCAATACTCGAAAATGTGCAGTACAAAACCAAAGTCGGCAGCACAATGGATGAAATGCGAATTCAAGCCCGAAATGGTGCGCCAGAATGGACAGTTTTAATTGCCGAGCAACAAACCCAAGGTCGAGGCAGACGCGGTAAGCCTTGGCAAAGTGCCAATGCCAGTGGTTTGTACTTTACGGTGTTGTTACGTCCAACCGTGCTGCTTGCCAATCTTGGACTGCTACCACTTTTGGTCGGTGCAGTGGTCGCACAAAGCATTGAGGAAGCTACTAGCCTAAAAACTTTACTGAAATGGAGTAATGATGTTCTAAGCCCCGATGGAAGAAAATTGAGTGGCATTCTGCTCGAGACCGAAGTCGAAGACGGGGCAGCACGGTTTGCCTTGGTTGGCATTGGTATCAATGTGCGTCGTCAAGATTTCCCTATTCAGTTTAACGCTGCCGCCCTTGAAGAATTCAAAGAA
>JAYWHB010000049.1:0-1853 GCA_043777915.1 Deinococcales bacterium | reverse complement strand
CGCGGCTCGAGTCCACAGGAGGGTATGTAATGCAAAGAGTTACCGTTACGATAGGACATGCAACAGCAGCGACAGCGTATTTGTACTTAAGTTGTGAGCCTTTTACTTATGCAAATCGTAAAATCCTCGAGTCTGCCATTGAAGAACTTGAGGATAAAAGGCATCCATCACAAGCAACGGTGACAATAAGCGAAAAAACGGCACGGGCAGCTTATAACTTCTTGTCTGAAGAACCATTAAATGGTGTAAATAAGCAAGAAATCGAGTTGGCTCTTGGTGAACTTTTGGCGGAACTTAATAAATGCCATCAGGCTTGGCTAGGCGCTAAATTTGGGACTCAAACTGGGTCAGAGTCGTGAGCCTCGCCCAAGTGTTCGTATTCCTTAGCGATAATGTACTCAGGCTCGCTGACAATATCGCCATCGGCGTAACACCTGACACATTCAAGCACAATGGAATTGTCGAAATTCGCAAAGTCGTACCATTCAGCTTCGCCAAGTTCCCAAGCAATCCGACTTTGAAGGGACTTACCACGCCTTTTGGTTGGCAAGTACGCACCCGCATGGAATGGGTAGCCAGTGCATTCCAAACCATCAATAAGAAATTTCTCGCGGCGAAGTCCTTTGTAAGGGTTTTTCATGGCTCGAGTGTACTTGATTTTGCAAAAGCCAAGCGCATACGCGGCGAAATCATCAACGGGCGCTTAATCATCAATTCAGAAGATGTTCACGCCCTCGCCCTCGAGAATCAAAAAAAGATGGCTCGAGTGTTGGGAATGGAGGTAACACCGTGAGTTTGAATTTAGCTGAAACCAAACAAATTGGTACTGGTCTTGCAGAACGAATACTCAAGTACGTTAATTCACCCAGTTACTTACAGGATTTAATGAGTGGTTACTGCTTGGATGCAACATCAAAAGAAACTCTGGAACGAAGTATTTTGCAGAAACTCCTTACCGAGAATATCCAATGGCAAGAAACACCTGCAAAACGGGCAGGGAGAGCATTACGCGAAGAATTAAAAGCTATTCGGGAGTTCCAGAAGTCTGAGAAAGAGCAAGTTCAAGAAAATGCTTTTCAAGGTCAGCACGAGGTATCCCCATGACTTGCGAAGTTTTTTCGAGCATTGCGTCACTGAGTCTTAGTGTTTCTTCTCGAGCAAGGACTTTTTTTCGTAGTAAGGGGGCTGCTTAAAAATGGCTAACCTCGAGTATTACAAAGACCCGCCACCCGACATTGTGCAAATGGCGGTTTGTCCGGGCTGTGGTCAAGAGAAACCATTAACCAATGACTTTTACGTTTTTGGAATGTGTGCCGAATGCCTTTGGCTCGAGTGCGATTTGTTAGATGACCCGCGTCAAGACAACCCAACACAGCCCTGCTTGATGAATTCCGCGCCATTAAAAAATGTTGGTTATGGTGACGACTATTTATTAGTCAGGTTCGTAGGGGCGTTATGAAAAAGCCTCTTGTCAATGATTTTGGCACTGGCTTTGTGTCTCGAGATAAAGCAAGGGCTACGATTTTGGCGGCTGGTTTCTCGAGGTTTCCCGAACTTGGGTCTAGGTGCTGGCAAAAAGACCGTCGGTTGTTTCTTAGTTTGCGTGAGGCTTGGGCATTTCATACGGGAGTCCCACAATGAAAATGCCCGGTCATATTTGGTCTCGAGCCGTAGCGAGGGATTACGTGGGACTCTCTGAGTATAGCTTCGAGGTTTTTGTGCGCCGTGGTGACATTAAGTGCATTCCGCTTGGTGTGACTGGACGAACAAAAGGATTCACTAAAAAAATTCTGGACGACTTTCTCGAAGCTGCGCCGCAAGTTTGGCACTCGAGCGAAGCCGCATAAGAAAAA
>JAYWHB010000048.1:0-5181 GCA_043777915.1 Deinococcales bacterium | reverse complement strand
GCTTGGGATGGTCAAGATGTTCTTGGTCATGTCCTCGCCTGTTTCACCATCGCCTCGGGTTGCTGCCCATTGGAGCTTGCCAGCCTTGTACAAAAGGTTGATTCCTAATCCATCAATTTTGAGTTCGCAGGTGTACTGCCGCTCTATTCCTTTGACACCCATAACATTGTTTAGGCGCTCCTCGAAATTCTCGAGGTCGGCTAGACCAAAGGCATTGTCTAAGCTCTGCATTGGCGTTGGGTGCTTAATCGGCTCGAACAACGCACGGTCTTTGGTGGCAGAACCGACCCGTTGGGTTGGGCTATCTGGTGAAATCAAGTCTGGATGAGCAGCCTCGAGACCACGCAATTCACGCATTAAAATATCGTACTCAGCGTCAGATAAGTCTGGGTTATCCTGTTCGTAATAGGCGATATTGGCACGGTTAAGAATTTCGTGTAACTCGAGAACTCGGATTTGGGCAGTATTCATATGTAAATAGCATAACAGATTTGAATTCTAAAAAGGTAAACCCAATTAGAATATATCCAAGAACAAAAATCTACACGGGTTATACTGCAAAAATGCAGACCAATTTACCAAACCTGACTCAAAATGTGCGCTTAAAAATGCACCCCGATGCACGAGGTACTTTTACCGAACTTTATCGCCAAGAATGGGACACTTCGATTACTCCGATACAATGGAATTTAGTGCAATCCAATAGCAATGTCTTGCGCGGAGTTCATGTTCATATCAAGCACTGGGATTATTTAATTATCAGTTCAGGCTCAGCTATTGTTGGTTTACGAGACCTCAGACAGCACTCACCAACATTTGAACAAACTGTGATGATTAAACAAACCAGCGATCAACTTTGCGCCCTGATTATTCCGCCTGGTGTAGCCCACGGTTTTTATTTTCTCGAGCCTTCAACCCATATTTATGCTGTTTCCGACTACTGGAATACCCAAGATGAACTTGGTTGCCACTGGGCAGACCCAGCCCTTGAGATGAACTTTACCAAACAGCAACCAATGCTTTCGACACGAGACTCGAGTGCTGAACCGTTTACAGTTTTAATGAAGCAACTCGAACCAATGCAAAAATCCTTTGTGTACTAAGCATCTAAGCCCGCCAAGGTTCTTAATTTCGCAATCGTTTGCACAACAAGAAGCCCTTCTTGAACCCCACTTTTAGGAGCAGCGCCACCTCTTAAAAAACTGACAAATTCCTCGAGTTCTGCCAGCAGTGGCATATTTTTACCAACAAAACGCTGTTCTACATTTGGGCTTTGCTGCCGAGCATTTCCTTGGTCACGATAAATTGTAATAAAGTCGTGATAGCCATCTTCTAGTTCTGCATGACCTAACTCGCAATGCAGAACAAAACGGCGTTTCCAGTTTGCAAAACGAGCAGAAATTTCCATACTCAGCCAAGGGCTTTGCCCCAACAATGCACGTAAAGCAACCGCTTCGGAAGTCACTTCGGCGACAGCCGCCATTGGCTCTGGAATATGCCCAAGAATCTCGAGGGCTATTGATAAATCATGCGGCGCAAGTATCCAAATTGCATCCGTATCCAGATGTGGATTACCCCAGCCAACCCGAGTGGTGGTCAGCCCAAGTACCGCCCCTAATTCGCCTGAGCGAGCCAATTCTGCTAGTGCTAAAATTCCAGCATGATAACGCCATTTATCCATCACAAAAACCTGTCCTGCGCCTAAATTGGCTATTTTCTGAGCGCTTGAGACTGCATTGGTCATGGGTTTTTCCACAAAAATTGGCTTCTCGAAAGGGAGTAGCTGCTCGAGTATTTCGCCGTGGGTCACGGTTGGTGTAGCAACCACAAAACCATCCACTTGGGGCATCTCGGACAAGTTTGTGATAATCCGATTTGCATTGTTTTGCTTGGCACGTTCAAGACTCGTTTCAGACCTAACCAGTACACTGACCTCACAGCCCAGACTGCGTAAATCACGCAGAATAAATTGTCCCCAGCGTCCACAGCCAATCAAACCGATATGAGATGTTTTCATGAATTCCCAATAGTATATTGTCTGGATGAACCAAGCGGACAGCCCACAAATTTCGGTCATTATTGCCACCTACAATTCCAGTCAAACCCTAAAATATACAATTCAAAGCGTTCTTAACCAAGATTTTCAGGACTTTGAAATTTGGGTCGTTGGCGATGGTTGCACTGACAACTCAGCTGAAGTTGTGGCTGGTTTACAAGACAATCGGGTCTTTTGGCATAATTTACCCGTCAACAGTGGAAACCCTGCCCAGGCAAATAATTACGGATGTTCCCAAGCCAAAGGACAATACATTGCCATTCTTGGACACGATGATTTATGGTTTCCGTGGCATCTGAGCCGTAACCTTGATTATCTGCAACGTACAAATGCCGACTTGGTATATTGCATGGTTGCTTATTTTGGTCCAGAAGGCTTTAAGTACATTTATGGTCCAATTCCACACACAAGAACTCAATCCAACTTTGGAACACCTTGTTCCTCATGGTTATACAAAAAAGGACTTGATACTTGGCAAGCCAATCCTTATCTTAATCTTGGGATAGATTCTGATTTTTGGTATCGAGTGGTCAAAAGAGGCAAAAAAATTGAATTGCTCGAGTCCTTAAACGTGATTAAATTTTCTTCGCACGATTGGAATTTATATGGAATGCAACAAGATAAGCCAATACAAGCAGAATTTTTACTAAAAATAAACACTGACCCAAAGCAATTTTCTCACTCCATTCTACTTGAAGCTGCCATAGCCCAAGCTCGGTCTCAAAACGAAGTACCTCCTATTTATCAAACAATACGAAAGGCTTTTCGGAAAATTGCTTATCGTATTATTCTCGATTACGGATGGGACAACTTTCCGCTTTCGATTATCTTTGCAAACTACACACGCTACATACGACGAAAAATACGCATCAAGCGCGGCTTAAAACACCCAGAATTAGCAGCTCAGCCACCTAAAAAAACTTAGACTGTCTCGAGCCACTGCAAAATCTCAAGCAATTCCTTCAATATAAGTGTGAACAAAACAGCCACAATAACCAAAGTGTGACCGTCTTGGGTAGATACTCACTTCAGGTTCTCGAGCAAACGGTGTGCAAAATATCGCAGCATAACTACTTGGGAGGCATACAATAAAAGTCTTAGACCCTATTTTTCGAGGTGAACGTGCAGCGTATATTCTTAATCATATTTTTTTTAATGGCGTGTCAACCGCCAAATCCGCCACCTGTACAAGCCCCGAGCCTTAGCTCGAGTTTGCATCCAAAAGTTCTACTGAATTCGCTCGAGAAAAACCGTTTACAACAAAAATTAGTCGCCCCAGATGCAGCCACGACACGATTTAAGGAAATGGTAGACAGAGCCGTGAGTGGTATAAGTATTTACGGCTATGAGGGTTGGTGGTCAGCTTTATTTGGACAATTAACAGGCGAAGCACGCTACTGCACCGATGCCGTGACTCGAGGCGAAACATGGCTGACCAGTGAAGCCACGCGCACCAGTGCAGGGCAACGCGCCAGTGTGGCTGGAGACAGTTACCTCGAGATTGGTGAAATTGTCGGAAACCTGATGCTGACTTATGATTTTTGTTTTGATACACTCAGTCTCGTACAGCGCCTAAATTGGCGCAATTACGCTAAACAAGCTGTTTGGAATGTTTGGAATCATACCCAAGCCAATTGGGGAGCGAGCAGCAACGCTTGGAAAGGGACGCTTGGGGCGCATCCGTGGTCGGGCTGGAGTGTCAATGACCCTGTGAACAATTATTACTATTCGTTTTTGCAAGCCACCATGCTACTGGCACTCGCAGCTGGTGACGAAGACCCTGAAATCATGGCGTACCGAGCATTTTTTCGCACCACCAAAATACAAAACGAACTTGTGCCAATATTTGCTGCTCAGCTTAAAGGTGGCGGCTCGAGAGAAGGAACGGGGTACGGCACAGCAATGAAGAATTTATTTCGTTTGTATTATTTCTGGGAACGCTCGACTGGTGAACGACTTACCGATTTAACCCCTCATGCCTTTGACACCATGGCGTACACGCTTCATGCGATTACACCCAGTAACGACCGCCTTGCTCCGATAGGCGACCACGCCCGAGATGAAACCGCCCAGTTTTTTGATTATCACCGTGAATTGCTGCTGACTTTAAGTGCCTTGTACCCAAATACCGCTCTGGCGGCTCGAGTCAATGCCGAATTACCAAACATGACGACTCGAGTTGGTGTGAACGATGTGGCTACAGGACGGATGCGTTACAATTTCAATTACATTTGGGATTTCTTGTACGAAAACACCAGCAGTACAACCCCCATCAATCTGAACACGGTTTATCACGCTTCAGGCACAGGTCATATTTTTGCCCGTTCAGGTTGGAATTCAGATGCCACCTGGCTCGGGTTCATGGCAGGGGCGTACACCCAATCTCACGCCCATCAGGACGGCTTATCGGTGCTGGTATTCAAGAATCAATGGTTGGTGCATGACCTGAACATGAACTTACCCAGTGGGATTGAGCAAAGCATGAATATGCACGCCAGTTTGCAACTCGGAGCATTTACACCTTCTGAGCGTCCAGACTCGAGCGCGGCATTGGTGGCACTGCAAAATACACCAGAATTACTGTACCTGAACGCCAATCAAGGTACGTTGTACAGCAATCAAAATGTTAAGCTCGAGCGGCAAGTGATTTGGCTTAAACCCAATGCGCTGGTGCTGTGCGACCAAGGCGAATTGGCAAATAGTGGCACGGCACAAACCGCAACTTTGCGCTTTCCTTTGCCGACCCAAGCCAGTATTTCAGGCAATTCTGCCAGCAGTGCAGGTTTACAAATTTTTTGGCAAGCTGGGCTAAACGCAACGCAAAACGCCGTTGGTTCTGGGCATAGGCTCGAGCTAAGCCAAACACAAGTTGGTATGCAGCGCCTTCAGAGTGTGCTGAGTCTAGCAGGAGCAGTCTCGAGCGTGGATTTTACAAGCACTACACAAGTGAACCTCAGTGATGGGCGCAAGGTTCAAGTGGATTGTGGTCTGGATGGCTTCGTGGCGTTTTCTGGCTCGAGCGGACAAGAAACTTCTCGCACCGTTTTGACTCGAGCCGTACAAGTTATTCCATTGGGGCAATGACCTATGCAGCACCTATCTTCGCCAGTACCACTTGTTTTGTA
>JAYWHB010000047.1:0-1858 GCA_043777915.1 Deinococcales bacterium | reverse complement strand
TGGGTTAATTTGGACTGTGCCATCTTCTGAAACACACAAAGCAGTATATTCTTGGCGCATTAGGATGCCCCGCTCATTTTGCCAGCGTACCAGCGCATTGATGACAGCTTGGTTAGGTAAGCCTGCAACACTGGCAACTAATCCGCCAAAATCGGTATTCCTCGCAGCATTCAAAAGAAGTTTCAGCAATGAGCTTTGTGCATCTAACAAATGGGCTTCTGGTTTCAAGGCTTTAACTTCGCGGTTAGTCGTGACTCGAGTTTTGGTTTTTAAGCCCAATTCTCGAGCCTCAACGGGAGTTAGACTCAAAAGCCAACTGCGCCCTTTGTCCACCACTTCAAATTGATAGTTAAGGGCTTTGAACATCCCTTCAGTAAAGGCTTTAAGGTGCTTAGAGGTTAGTTGTAATCTATCACTGTCTAAAGTGTGGTCATAACGAGAAGCATATTTTAGTAAATCACGTTGTAGTCCTGCGGCTTCTTTGGCTTTTCTTAAGGCTTCGTCTATGCGCTCTTGGCTACGTTGAATGTCATGCTGTAAGGCATCCTCGAGTATGGTTTCGATTTCGAGGGCTTCGCATAATTCGCCCAGAATATCATCTTCTAATTGTTCTCGTCGGAACTCGTCGCCGACAGTCACCATGTCTTTTGCAACGGCGAATAATCGTTCGTACATCATGCCTAGAATTTCATCATCTAAACTGTGCGGACTTTGCATATTAAAAACCAAAACGGTTTGTTGCTGACCATAACGGTATAAACGCCCTACCCTTTGCACTAAACGCATTGGATTCCAAGGTAAATCAAAGTTAATCATGGTATGACAGCGACGTTGCAAATTTAAGCCTTCGCCGCCAGCTTCGGTAGAAACAAGAAATTGTCCTTGTTCCTCGAAAAGCCGCATTGCTTCGCGGCGCTGGTCAATGGTTTTACCGCCATGAATGGTATGTACTTTATCCAAACCAAATTGTGTAGCCAAAGCCTTCTCGAGATATTGCTGAGTTGTTTTGTATTCTGAGAAAATCAGAACTCGTCGGTCTGGATTTTTTGTCAAAACCGATTTCAACATGGTTTCCATAAATAATCGCAGTTTTGAATCTAACGGCAAAAGCGCGTTCCCTAAAGAGATTAAGACATCAAGCCGTGCCAACTCACCATCGAAAAAGGCTTTGGCTGGGGAAAATTGTGCTTGGCGTTCGTCTTGTTCGCCTTCAAAACGCATATCACCTTCATCATCTTCGGTCGAGACTTCCTTAGATTCTTGCAGTAAACGTTCACGCCGTTTCTTGAGGGCGGTCAAAATAGCATATAAGCTCGATGCAGCTAATTTGCGGTAAATGGTCATTACAAAGCCAATTGCACGCCCTAAATTGCCACCTTGTCGTCCTGCGTTGTAACCCTCGAGTAAATAACGCCGTAACTGCTCGTCAAACTGACGTTCTAAATCACTGCTTGGGACAGCAATAGTACGAGTGACTTTTCCTTTGAAAACAAAATTTCCATCGGCATCGGTCACATCGACTTTTCGATTGCGAATAATGATGTTTCTCAAAAATTCAGGGGCAATACTGATTCGCCTAATGGCTTGTTGTTCCTTCGGACGTAAAAGCTCTAGCAGTGCTGTAAAACGATCTTGTTTCCCCTGATGTGGTGTACCTGTTAAAAGCAGCATTGCATCGGTTCTAGGGCGTAAACTGGCAGCAAGTCGAAAACGCTCACTGCTCGAGAATTTTGCACCATACTGAGAACGAGTTAATCTGTGGGCTTCATCAAAAATAATCACATCCCAAGGTGCTGCTTTTAGAATATTCTCGAGATGAGATTCGGATTTTAAGCGATCCATACTGGCAATAACGGCA
>JAYWHB010000046.1:0-14769 GCA_043777915.1 Deinococcales bacterium | reverse complement strand
GTTGGGTGATTTCGCAAGTAATACAGTCTGGCTTCACGAGGTCATCAGCCTACAATAGTTTAAGCCTCGCTATTTAATAATCAATCATCCCAGAGCCACGCAAAGACTTTAAGATTTCACGAATTGCTCCGCGAGACAAGCGTAACTCGAGCCGAATCTGCTCGGCACTCCGCACCCCATCTATTAAATCATGCACTGTTTTATACATCCCGCCTATTGCCACCATATTGCCACCACGCCCAAAACTGGAACGCCGCTCAATTTTTTGTGGAATCACAACCCCCAGTAACGCCCGCATCTCAAAAGTGTTATTGACGGTTGTGGGCGGATTCACACCCTCTATTTCCATGACTTCTTGGGCGACCAACTCGAGCAATGCCGAATCTATACTTGCGCCCCTGAAAGCATCCCGAATTTCTTTGACGGTACTGCCAAAACGGGCTTTTTTAAGAATCTCGAGTTCTGCCACCCCAAGTGATTCATAAGCACTGACATTATTTCGCACCTTAATCCGCGCCTCTGGGCGCAAGGTTTTTTCGCGCATATGCTCATCCTCAAGCCGTGCTGCCTCGAGCAGTGTGCCAAGAATCGAACCCGTCATGTTTGGTTCGACTGGGGTAAAACCCTCAAATAAACTGGTGTGGGCATAGCGCCATCGAAGCATTGCCCGAACTGCCTCTGTTCCCTCGAGAAGCGTGCCTTCGTGTTCACAAAGCGCTCTGATCATCTTGCCCTGACGAATCACAAAATACGCCCGAGCCTCGTCTGGGCTTTCGCATTCGAGCATCCCGTTATGTCCAGAGGTACTTAGGTACTCGAGAAAAGCTGGCAACATAGACTGCCGTAACCTCGCACTGAGTAAAGGCGCATCGGTAAAATTGGGCTTGGGCAGACTCATGAAAAATCAGTCTATACGCTAACCATACAATAGGATGTGAAAAACGATAAAATGCAGCCATGCTTGACCTTCATTCCTTTGACGCAGTGCTGTTTGACATGGACGGCACACTGACCAAAAACGCCCATTTTCATGATTTGGCATGGGAAAAAGTGATGCTCGAGCGCTACAACTACCAGATTATTCCAAACGATCACCGATTGCACGGCGGCAAAACCAAATTCATCACCGAAAGCCTACTCGAGCGCCCAATGACCATCGAGGAAGCCACTGAATTCCACGAATACAAAGAAGCCACCTACCGCGAATTTGCGAGGGGACAAATAAAACCACTGCTTGGATTACTCGAGTATTTAGAATTTCTCAAAGCCAACGGCAAACGAATTGCGCTAGTGACCAGTGCTGACCGTACCAACACAGTTTTTGTTTTAAGCGCACTGGGCTTGCTCGAGCGCTTTGAAACTTGGACATTAGCCGAGGATGTGCAGAACGGCAAACCACACCCAGAACCGTTCTTAATGGGTGCAAAAAAACTTGGTCTCGAGCCAAGTCGGTGTATTGCCCATGAAGACAGTCTGGCGGGTGTGCAGAGTGCAGTTGCGGCAGGTTGCCAAGTGATTGGCATGACGACCTCGCAGACAGAATCAGCATTGCTCGAGCATGGGGCAAAAATTGCTGTGCCAGATTACTTACCACTGATTGGAGGATTAAAATGAACGCTTTACCTTTACTCGAGAAACTACAGTCAATTGCCAAACTAGGCTTGTATTACACCAAGGATATTTATGACCGCCAACGATACGAGCAACTGCTCGAGCTAACTGTCAAGTATTACGGTCATGCCCTCGAGATTCCGATTGCCAAGGCTCGAGCCAACCTCGAGTATGACTTGAGCAAACTTGGAGTTTGCCCTGTTATGGGTTCAGATGCAGCCATTTTTGACTCGAGTGGCAAAATTCTGCTGATGAAACGTACCGACAACCAAAAGTGGTGCTTGCCATGTGGACTGGTCGAAGCTGGTGAATCCCCCGAACAAGGCGCTGTGCGTGAAGCCAAAGAAGAGACGGGGTTGGACGTACAGATTCTCGAGTTGGTCAAGGTCTACACTCGGTTTCCAAGTGCTGAATACGGGTTGTACACTTTGGTGAGTACCGTGTATTTGTGCGAAGCAGTTGGCGGAGTGCTGACCCGTTCGCATGAGGATTTAGGGCTACAATATTGGGATATTGAAAAAGTTCCTATTTGGCACTCCAATATGGAAGCTCATGCTCGAGATGCCCATGCTATTTGGCTTAAGCGGCAGTCTTAGGACGTTTAGGGTTAATCAGATTGTTTAAAACAGCAAAAATTCCAATCAGTAAACCCAAAATAAGTGGCACTCCAATTAAAGCCCCAACAATCCAACTCAAACGCCCGACTTCTGGATTTGGCGGCACAAGTCCAAAACGCCCTTCGGTCACGGATTTCCCAACCCCAAGCGTGTACTGACCATCCAGCAACAATTCGCCAGCCTTGACTCGAGCAATCAGGTTATGTTCACCTTCTGATAAGTCAAGGGTTGCCTTAAAAACACTTTTCTCGAGTTTTTGGGCTAGGACTCGCAAGGTTTTACCATCAATATCAATCACATCAAGTTCCAAAGAATCCACGGTTAAGGGTTTCGTCCCCGTAGAATCAGAAACTCGCGCTATAAAAACACTTTCATCAGGGTCAAATTCAAACTCGAGGATGCCTTGACGTTGGGTCTGCGGTGTGGCTGTTTGCGCTAGGCTTAGGCTCGAGAAGAAAAGTAAAAAATAAATCAACCACATGACTCGAGTTTAGGACTTTTACTCAAGGTGTTTGCCCTATTGCATAATTTCTCGAGATATATGTATAATTATGCAAGAATGAATGCCTCATCCACCCGACGATCCGCCTAACCTCGAGACTTGGATTCTCGAGGTACATGTGTGAGGCATTGGGTGGTTTATGCTGGTGATTGGAAAACAGGGTGAGGCAGATTCTAAACACGCACCTATCAAGCAGAATCGCAAGCCCCTACAGTTTAAGGAGAAACGAAAATGTCAAAGAAAAAAGTGGTACTTGCATACAGTGGTGGACTCGACACCAGCATGATTCTCAAATGGCTACAACTCGAGCGGGACTATGAAGTGGTCTGTTTTACCGCCGATATTGGGCAAGGCGAAGAAGTCGAGGAGGCTCGAGTTAAAGCGCTGAACACTGGCGCGATTGCCGCTTATGCACTAGATTTACGCGAAGAATTTGTTAAAGATTTTGTTTTCCCGATGCAGCGATCATCCGCGCTTTACGAAGGGTATTATTTGCTCGGCACAAGCATTGCCCGTCCGTTAATCGCTAAGCACCTTGTCGAGATTGCCTTCACAGAAAAAGCCGAAGCCATTTCGCACGGTGCAACTGGCAAGGGCAACGACCAAGTGCGCTTTGAAATCAGTGCGTATGCCCTGAACCCAGAAATTAAAGTCATTGCCCCGTGGCGCGAGTGGGGTCCAAGCGGACGCAAAGAACTGATGGAATTTGCTGCTAAGCACAACATCCCCGTGCCAGTCAGTGCCGCCAAGCCATACAGCGTAGATTCTAATTTACTGCACAACAGCTTTGAAGGCGGGATTCTCGAAGACCCTTGGGCAGAGCCACCTGCTGGAATGTTCAAGCTGACCAAGCCTGTCGAAGAAACCCCAGACACACCCGAATATGTCGAAATCGAATACTTGGGCGGCGACCCAATTGCCATTAACGGCGAGAAATTAAGTCCAGCCGCACTGCTCGAGAAAGCCAATCAGATTGCTGGCAACCACGGCATTGGCGTGGTGGATTTGGTCGAGAACCGTTTTGTTGGCATGAAATCTCGAGGGGTCTATGAAACACCGGGCGGCACACTTTTGTATCACGCTCGTCGTGCGGTCGAAAGCATCACCCTAGACCGTGAAGTGTTGCATACCCGCGACAGTATGCAGCCAAAATATGCCGAACTGGTTTACAACGGATTTTGGTTTACTGCCGAACGCGAAGCGATGCAGGTCTACTTTGACCATGTGGCAAAAAGCACGACTGGTATTGCCCGCATGAAATTATTTAAGGGACAAGCCTTGGTGGTCGGACGCAAATCCCCAATCAGCTTGTATGACCCAATGCTGGTGACATTTGAGAAAGAAACAGTTTATGACCAAGCCGATGCTGGCGGCTTTATCAAGCTCAATGCCTTACGCGCTCGAGTCCGCGCTCGGTTGCAACGGGATTAGCTTTAATTCATCAAAAAGGAGTATCATCAGCCAAATGACCGCATTGCCCAGTCAAACCAAACAACAGCCACAATTGGTTGTGATTGAAGACGATACCCTCGAGTTTCAAGCTGCAAAACTCGAGGCAGTCAAAACGGGACTCGAGGAAATCAAAAACAACCCGAATCCAGTGTGGCACTTGTCTTCTGATATGGATACTTGGTTTGATGCACAACGCCAGCCCATTAAGTAAATTTAGTCAATCTTGGCAAGCTGCTCAAGCACTTTTTGGCAAAGATAGTCATGCTAGGGACGCACTCGAGGACGCACTTAAAGAAGTTTTAACCGCTATTCGCAACAATCCCAAACTTGGTGAATTGGAACCCGTTGGAATGTCATTACCTCAAGGATTTGAATTTCGTAAACTAAAATTCAAATCTGGACAAGGCGCATTAGGACAATGGCGACTGATGTATTTTTGGGACAGCAACAAGCAAATGATTTATTGGTTATGGTTGTATTCACATAAACAATTTCCAATACGCCCGACTCGAGAAGAAATGACAAGAAGTATCAAAGACGGACTCGAGGAAATGTAAGAATATGGTTGGTCAAAGGGCGACCACGAGGGTCGCCCCTACACAAAACTCAACCCGCAAAGGCAAACGCATATGCCCAAGAAAAAAGTCATTTCAATACTCGAGTTTTTTAGAACAGGAGTTCTTGGCGATATTGCTTGTGGCTGCACAACAAGTGAGGTTTTTCAACAATTTGGAAAACCTGATTACATTTATCATTCAGGCGCACCTTCATCGCTTACCTATGGAAGTTTGGAAATCTGGTTTCATCCAGAACAAGAAATCGTGTATCGAATCACTTTCAAAAGTTTTAAGCTACATTTTTGGAAAAAAGTTTCTCGTAAATCAAAAACGTTAAAAAGGCGTACTCACGAATATAGGCAATCCAAACCGATCATTCCAAGAGTAAAGTTTGACCCTTGGGTGGTGCGTGGAGGAATCGACGTTTTTACACTTTCACGATGTCTGAAAATGGCGAATGTTGAATGTTGGCATAGTCAATGGTGGGGAAACAAAAATTCTGCACCAGATCAATTAAACCTTGCTTCGGGTGTGCGAATATTTTTTGATCCACCCGATTCGCCTACTCCTGGAATTGGCTTTATAGAAATAATAGACAATGATCTTCACTCTCAATTGTTTGATAATTGGTATTGATTCCTTTAGTTTGAGTCAATTTTTCAATCTGGCTAAATCTCGAGACAGTCTAAAAGGTAAAATAAATGCTTAATTACACCACAAAAATCCGAATAGCTCGCCCCACCAATAATCTCGAGAACGTTATTCATTTTTATCGTGATGGACTTGGTTTTTCTGTCATTGCCGATTTTCAAGACCACAATGGTTTTGATGGTGTGATGCTTGGTTTAGAAGGTGCTATCTACCATCTCGAGTTTACGCATCACCTAGGGCATGTTGTACCAGACGCTCCAACCCAAGATAATTTACTTATTTTTTATTTACCAGACAAAGCAGTTTGGCTCGAGGCTATTGGGCAAATGCAAAAAGCTGGTTTTGAGTCTGTGAAGTCGTACAATCCGTACTGGGATGTAAACGGAAAAACTTTTCAAGACCCTGATGGCTACAGGGTTGTGCTACAAAATGCTGAGTGGTCTCTATGAATCAGCACTCTAATCCCCAATTCTGGCTAGACCTCGAGAAACTTGTCTCCTCGAGCCGGTTGCATATTGACCGTCCAAAAGGCTCAAAGCATCCGCATTATAGCAATTTAATTTACCCATTTGATTACGGCGAACTTCTTGGCACAAGCGGCGGCGATGGTAAGGGAATAGATGTCTGGCTTGGGTCGCTCAAAAAAACCATAACGGGAATTCTTGCCACAGTAGACACCGAAAAACGAGATTCAGAAACCAAAATTTTGCTGGGCTGCTCGAGTCTCGAGATGCAACAAATCCAAAGTTGGTATAACAACCTAGCAAAGGTGCAGTGCTTACTGTTCATCAGGGAGATTCATGATTGATTCTTTTGCGTTTTGTGGTTTTTGCGGCACGGCGTACCCCGAAAATCAACCGATTTTTGCCCGTACTTGCCAAAGCTGTGGGCGTACTGCCTATAAAAATCCCTTGCCTGTGGCGGTGGTGCTTGTGCCTGTGCGTCTCGGGTCTGAGGACTTGGGTTTATTGGTGATTCGCCGCAATATCCCGCCCCGCCAAGGTCAACTTGCGCTGCCCGGCGGCTTTATCAACTTTGGAGAATCTTGGCAAACTGGGGCGGCTCGTGAAGTTCTCGAGGAAACTGGCTTGGTCTTAAATCCAGAGGGTATCCGTCTGGCTCGAGTTCATAGCGCCCCAGACAGCACCATCCTAATTTTTGGAATTGCGCCGATTCAGCCAGCTAATGTTCTCGAGGGGCTGACCTTATCTTCCGAAACTTCAGAAATTACGGTTCTCGAGAAGTTTAATGAGCTTGCTTTTCCACTGCATACAATGGTGGCAGAAGAATTCTTTGAAGGCGTGTTTTTCTCGTGATTCCAACCCTTCGCACCGCTTCAAAAGACGATGCAGAATTGATTGCTGACCTGACTCGAGCCGCTTGGGTTGGAAAGCCAGCCAATTCAAGCGCTCACCAAGAAACGGCTGAGGTTGTCTTAAAAAGTCTCAAAGATGGCGAAATTATTGTCATGGAATTAGGCGGTAAACCCATTGGCGCAGTGCGAATTTATCCTGTTTTTGATCATGGTTTCCCTGTTGCCCTCGAGATGGCACGGCTGGCGGTGCTACCCGAATACCGTGGGCGTGGTGTCAGTACATGGCTGACCAACGAAGTGATGATTCGAGCAACGCAGCGCGGTATTGAAGAATTACGCTTGGCAGTACGAACCGACGAGCCGGGCTTGGTTAAGTTTTACGAACGCATTGGGTTTTTTATTGACTCGAGTATAACGTATAGCCATGCCAATCCAAACAGTCCTAAACCGATTACGATGCGAAAGTATTTATTTAATCAGATTCCAGCAAAAGGGGATTTTGTATGAAAATAGAACCACCGCAAACCCTTGGTATCGCACTGGTGATTGGTGGTGTGATGACGACTTATTTTGCAATTGATTTTTTTAGGGTATTTCAAGCCTTTCAATTACAACAAATGATTTCATTGGGCAGACGCGGACGGGTGGGGATTCCCACATCTTTTGATGTGGCTTTCAGAGGAGTTTTTGTACTTGTGGGCATTGCACTCGTGTCTTACATTGTTTTTCGACTATTAAAAGGGAGTTCCAAATGACCAATAAAAAACCGTGGGGTGGGCGTTTTGAATCGGCTACCAGCAAACTTGTCGAGGCATTTAATGCCAGCGTGGATTTCGATAAGCGTCTGGTTCTCGAGGACATTGCGGGTTCACAAGCCCATGTCAAAATGCTCGGCACAGTCGGAATTCTCGAGTCTGGCGAAGTTACGCAAATTCTCGAGGGCTTAGAAAAAGTGCTGAACGAAGTCGAAGCTGGGACTTTTCCGTGGCGTGTCGAACTCGAGGATGTCCATATGAACGTCGAGACGCGCCTCAAAGAACTGATTGGCGCAACGGCTGGCAAATTGCACACCGCCCGCTCGAGAAATGACCAAGTGGCACTAGATTTTAGGCTTTGGGTTAAGAAGGCTTGTCTGAGGGCTACCCAGAAACTCGAGACTTTACGAGCCGTGATGTTGTCCGAAGCCGAACGCAATATGGGCGTAATCATGCCCGGCTATACGCATTTGCAAGTCGCCCAACCTATTTTGGTTTCGCATTGGTTTATGGCTTACTTTGAAATGTTTAGCCGCGACATCAGCCGTTTTCACGATGCCGCCAAGCGCATGAACGAATCGCCACTTGGGGCTGGGGCTTTGGCGGGTACGCCGTGGCAAATAGACCGTTTTCAGACCGCCTCAGAACTTGGTTTTGCCGCACCAACCCGCAACAGTTTAGACAGCGTTGGCTCGAGGGATTTTGCGCTCGAGTACCTGAGTGCTTGTGCAATTTGTATGGCAACCTTATCCCGATTAAGCGAAGAACTGATTCTCTACTCGAGTTTTGAATTTGGCTTTATCACCTTGCCCGATTCGCACACGACAGGCAGCAGCATTATGCCGCAAAAGAAAAACCCTGATGTTTCAGAATTAGCAAGGGGCAAGGCTGGACGTGTTTTTGGCGATTTAATGGCGCTTCTGACTGTGGTCAAAGGTACACCACTTGCCTACAATAAGGATTTCCAAGAGGACAAAGAACCGGTTTTCGATGCCGCCGACACTTTAGAAGTGATTCTCGAGTTATACAGCGACATGTTGCCGCTCTGCACTTGGAACGCCAGTGTTACGGAGATTGCCGCCGCTCGAGGTTACAGCACCGCCACAGATTTGGCAGATTACCTTGCACGGCAGGGTGTACCATTCCGCGAAGCCCATGAAGTTGTTGGGAAACTGGTTGGGCTGTGCGTCAAAACCAATCGGCAACTCTGGCAACTCGAGGAAAACGAATTACAAGCCGCTCATGAAAAACTAGATACTCGAGCGCTCGAGGTTGTGACTGTGCAATCCAGTGTGGCTGCCCGAACCAGTTACGGTGGCACAGCCCCAATTCGTGTCCAAGAAGCGATTCTCGAGGCAAGAAAACAAATCCAGCCGTAGGGGTCAGGCACGCGACCATGCCCGTCAGGTGCGTGTTTATGGTCAAGAAGCCTAACCCTACCAACCAACGAAAATACAAATGAATTTCCCAAAATCAAAACTATATCGAAAATATAAAACTAATCATCTCTCACGAGGGCGAGGCATACCTCGCCCCTACGGTTAAAATAAAATGGAGGTCAATATGCTTCAACTCACACCAATGGTTCATTTGCCAAACATCAATCCTAATCTCCCGCTTGACCTCCGTCATGCGACCCTCGAGGACGTGCCAAAAATTTATGATTTGGTCAAATACTGGGCAGACAAAGGGCGGATGCTCGAGCGCAGCCGCGCACTGCTCGAGTCTACCATTCAAGAGTTTTTGATTCTCGAGAATAATGTCGGCGATTTAGCTGGTTGCGTTGGTTTACACCGTATGGCGACAGATTTAGCCGAGGTGCGTGGTTTGGCGATTCATCCAAGTTTTCAGGGCAAGGGCTTAGGGCGTTGGCTGGTACTTGGCACAGAACGATTTGCAAGGGACTTGGGTTTGAAGCGCTTGTTTGCATGGACTTACGAGCAACGTTTTTTTGAGAAATGCGGATTCTTGCGGATTCCTCGAGAAGTCGAAACCCTACCTTCAGAGATTCACGCCGAGTGTACGCGCTGTCAGTTTCAGACCAATTGCCAAGAAATTCCGATGCTGAAAATTCTTGAGCGCCCTAAACTAGCGATTGCCTAATGCACATCATTTCAAGGAAAAAACGATTGAAATTCCATATTTAGTGTTCCTCACAGTAAAAAGAAAGAATAGTGGCTACTTCACCACGAGGAAGGTAGCTAAATGAAGATTTTGCATACCGTACACTATGCAAAAATCGCTATCTCTGACTTATGAGCGTAAATTTGCAAGACCAAATTGCGCCAATGTATCTACAATAGGTAAGGTTTCTAGACCAATTTTTGTAAGACTGTACTCAACGTGAGGAGGAATTTCATGAAATATTTCTTTGCTAACCAGTTTATTATTAACCAAGAACTTTAATTCCTGAATAAATATTTTTTCACTAATACCGGGGATGGTTCTTTTTAATTCGCCATATCGTATTTTTCGATTATTAATTTGAAAAAGTATTAGCAATTTCCATTTACCACCCAGCACACCTAGGGTTTTTCTCACAGGGCAATTCTCATCACTTTGTTTAATGTTCTCTAGTGTTTTTTTCATTTCGTTATCCATGATAGCCTTTATATCAGTACCATACCATTAGGTAAGTACCTATGCAATAGTGTGTAAGTCCCATATAATGTGTTTATCCTGTTACAGGATTGAATTCTTAGTTCAATTAAGGGGTAGAACATTATGACAATACAAAAGGTAGTCGAATCATTTCAAGAAGCATTGGGAAAAGGTGAAGTTCCGAAGGCATTTTCATTTTTTAGTGCTGATGTGCAGTGGCATCAACCAGGAAATAATAAATTTTCAGGCACTAAAAACGGAGTCGAGGAATTAGGTGCTATGTTTGGAGGTATGATGGAACATTCGCAGGGGAGCTTTGTGGTAGCACCGAACGGATCACATATGGTAAATGGAGATTTGCTTGCATCTCCTGTGCTTTTCACTGCAAAATCTGGTGATAGAAAATTAAATATGACAGGTATTGATTTGTTTGAAGTAAAGGATGGAAAAATTACTCAGGTGTGGCTTTTTTCCGATGATCAGGCGGAAGAAGATGGATTTTGGAACTAAATATTTACTCAATCTCATCGGGTTTGATTCCCCGAGACTTGCCTCGTAGCCGCGACGCGGAGTGCTTTTGTTTTTTTTACTAAGTCGTTGAGAACGCTGTTTGAGTCAACATGCCGTTTTAATACCCCGAGACAAACCTCGGGGATTCTTATTTAAATTTTCCAAGTGGTATTTGAGGCTCGAGGCGGGTTGGTTCAGGATTTTGGCGGCTTTGGATAAACTTTGTTCTTGAAAAAAAACCACGAAATTCTTTAGTCGTTCTGGGTCAAGCAAGACTCGAGCAGCTTCGGCGTTATTCACAGCGTGCCAGTGTTTTTGGGTCATGTCTTGGACTATACGCTTTTAGGCACTGATTTAAGTGTAAAATCTGGTTATGGATTTTTCCGAGGTGGTACAAAAAATCGCAGTAGCGCTCAATCCACAGCAAATTATTTTGTTCGGCTCGAGGGCGCGGGGAGATTTTAGAATGGCTCAAGTCGCGTGAGTAGTGCCGAACGACTTGGTTTAGCTGGTGCGTTGGCAGCCGTGACCTCGTGGGGCGCAAATTCGGTAATCCTTAAATTCCTTACAGGACAGATGAGTGTTGAACTCTTAAACGCCTCGAGAATTCTGATTGCCAGTATTTTTTTTATGATTATTTTTGTGTACTTGCGCCGTGGTAAGGGTTTCCCGAAGCTCGAGGCTCGGGACTGGTTAGCGATTGCAGCACTTGGCTGTGTTGGTACAAGTCTGTATCAACTGCTTTTTGCCAATGGAATCAAATTAAGTAATGCCAGCATCACAGCCCTCATCTCGAGTACCAACCCGATTTGGGTCGGGATTCTTGGGGCATTTTTAGGGCTAGGGTTCACCCGTTGGCAGTTTATTGGTGTGCCAGTCACGATGCTTGGCGTGGGTTTACTTTCGTACTCGAGTATTATCGGGGCAAATGTAGAACCGCTTGGGGTTGGGTTACTGATTGCTTCTAATATGTGTTGGTCGGTTTACACAGTTTTGTCTCGAGGACTGATGCAAAAAATCAATCCACTTGAGTTCACCTGTCTTAGTTTTGTACTTGGTGGTCTGCCTTTTGTGCTATTTTCGTTGCCAGCTTGGTCTGAAGCATTAGTTATCTCGAGTACAACTTGGCTCTGGCTGATTCTCTCCGCCCTGATTGCCCAAGTGATTGGTTTTATGGGCTGGTTTCTTGGCACACAAGCCCTTGGTGCAGCAAGGGTCAGTGTCTTTTTGAACATCACGCCGCTTGTGGGGGTGGCGTTGGCGGCTGGTTTTCTTGGTGAAAAAATTACTGTAGTAAAGGTTCTGGCGGGTTTAATTATTTTGTTTGGTGTCTGGTTAGCCAATAAAAAATCATAGCCATTTGGCAAAATACTCGAGCTTAGCTGTCCAGTTGCGAATTTTGGCGTTTAGGTCGGCTGTGCCGTGTCCATCATCAAAAATCATTATATCGAAGTCTTGTCCTTGAAGTTTACCATTCTCGAGCAGTTTAGCCACAAAATTCTCGGCTTGGTTGAGTGGGCAGCGTGGGTCGTTGCGTCCGTGTAAAATCAGCATCTTGGCAGTCAATTGGTGGGCATAATGAATCGCACTTCGTTCGCGCCATAAGGCTTGGTTGGTCTCTGGGTCGCCCATCATAGACCTAAAATAGTAGGCAAGGGCTGGGAGTAACACAAGGTTGTCTTGATAAAGTTGCTCGAGGTCGGTGATGCCAATTTCGGGAATGGCAACTTTGAACAGTTCGGGGCGTTTGGTGCTTGCCATATAGGTCATGTATCCACCAAATGAACCGCCAGTAATCGCAATTCGGTCTGGGTTTACAAAGTCTTGGCGCTGTAAATATTTTGCGCCGTAAGCCACATCTTCAAGGTCTTTTCCACCCCAGTCGTTTAGATTTGCGTCGCGCCATACAGTGCCGTAACCCGTGCTGCCGCGAATATTGGGTTGCAGCACCACATAGCCTTGGTCGGCAAGGATTTGGGCATCGGGGTCAAAGGTATAGCGAAATTGTGAGGTCGGTCCACCGTGAATATCCATGATGGCTGGGAATTGTTGTTCTGAATTGGCTTCTCGAGGTTTATACAAGAATGCCGAGACCGTCTGCCCGTCAAAACTTGGGTAGCTTATCAGTTCGGGCTGCACAAAATCACTTGGCTCGAAGTTGCCATAGTCAGCGGCTAAAATGGTTTGGTAGGTATCGGTCTCGAGGTCGTACAGTACAAATTCTTCGCGTCTGGTGGGCGTTTGAAGACTGACCAAGACTTTGGTCTCCGATACCCAATCGCCGCCGTATGCCACACCTTTAGGGATATTCAGGACTCGAGCCTTGAGTGTACTGGTGTGGTACAAAATCGGCTGCATGGCAGCTTCTTTATCGCGCAGTGCCAGTAACCAAGTGCCGTTTGGAGAGAATTTTTGAATGTATTCGGCTGTACCGATTTGTTCGGGGCTGAGCCAAGTTGTGATTCTCGAGTTCAGGTCAAATAAGCCAATGCGGTGTTCTCCGCTCGAGTCGCTGGCTACGGCTAATTGAGTGCAATTCGGGTGAATATCGCCGATTCGGTCAAACGCTCCATCTTTAATGCTCCAAACCCGTTCTAAATTACTGCCATCGGTCTGGATGGTGTAGCCGTCCAAGTTGCGTTTTAGGGTGCTTTGGTTGCTGTCAAAGGTGATAAACTTCCCATTGCTCGAGACACCATTAAAAAAGGCTGGGGCTTCAAAATTTGTTAATTGCTGCCATACTTTGGTGTCAAAATCAAAAGTGTAAATCTGGGATTGTCCAGATTGGGTACTCGAGAAAAACAGGGTTTGACCATCTGGGCTGATTTTTTGTGGCATTTCTTGGCTTTTTGGGTTGTCGGTCAGTTGTTGCCAAACCCTCGTCTCGAGATGACAAGACCATAAATTATGCTGCTCGTTGCCTGCGTTATCGAGTCCTAAAATAATGGTTGCATTATCTCGCCAGACAACATTAGTTCGTGGGGTAGCTGGCAGTTGACCATCTGAAATTTGGGTATTTTGCAGCGTCGCCAATTCAAGCAGCCAAAGCTCAAAGCGCCCAGAGCGGTTACTAAAATAAACCATCTGCTGTTTATTGATTGAAAGAAACATCCCAAAAGAAACATGAAGTCGAATCATTGCCTCGAGTGACAACCTTGGTTTTGACATAGAACAGTATAAATCATAATTTACATCGAATTTACTCATGTAAACTGCTCTAAAATGAGCTTTACCTGTTGGATGTTTCATCAAAACTCGAGTAGCCTACGTTCATGAATGCCTTAGAAATTGTTTTGGACGGCTTGATGCAGCGCTACCAGTCTCGAGTGCCAGATGTTGAAAAAGTGATTGCGGCAATGGTGCAAGAAAAACTGATCTCGAGCGCCGCCGACATCGAAAATGACCATATTGCTTTTCGGACAATGGGCGTACCGCAACTTGGGATGAAATCGTTTGAAAAGATTTTTTTGCATTACGGCTATGAGCGCCGTGAAGCCTATCGTTTTGCCCATAAAAAACTCGATGCGTTTTGGTACAGCCCACCAGACCCAAAGTACCCGAGAATTTTTGTCTCTGAGTTACGGGTGGCTGACCTCAGTCTCGAGGCACAAAAGATTATTACTTCTTACACCAATCAAATCCCGACCGACCCCGTGGACAACTTAGATTTAGACAATGGTCTCGAGGTGGATGCTTTTCTGCACAGCCCTTTATGGCAACTCCCGACTTTAGCGCATTACGAAGCGCTCCAAGCCGAATCTGAATACGCTGCATGGGTGATTTACAACCGTTATTACCTCAATCACTTCACGGTTTCGGTGCATAACTTGCCAGCCCCACAAAACACCTGTCTTGGCTTTAACGAATTTTTGAAAGCACATGGTTTTAAGCTCAACAACGCTGGTGGTGAAATCAAACAAAGCCCCGATGGGTACTTACTCCAATCCAGCACGGTTGCCGAAATGATAGACGTAACTTTTCCCTGTGGCAAGACCAAGCGAATCTCGGGGTCATATGTCGAATTTGCCGAACGCCGAGTCTTACCGCAATTTTCGCATCTCGAGCCAAGCCAAATCAAACGCCAACATCGCCGTGAAGGTTTTGAGGCTGGAAATGCTGATAAAATTTTTGAGAGTACCTTTACCACGCAAACCGCCCAAAGAAGCTAAAAAAAACCGTAGGGGCGAGGCATGCCTCG
>JAYWHB010000045.1:0-5195 GCA_043777915.1 Deinococcales bacterium | reverse complement strand
CCTAACAATGTGTCTCAATAATCGTTGTCCATGTACTGCCATTGACTATGACGATGAAAAAAGTGCCTTACGGTGGGCGCAGCACCAAAATCTGCCATTTACTGTCTTGGCTGGCGAAAGAGACCGATTGGCACAACAAGTACGTCATCAGCAACAAAATGGTTTAGCAGTAGTAATTGATACTCCGCCCAATAACCGAGAACTACTGACTCGAGCCGCCATGATCGCTACCCATATTGTTGTACCCATCAGCCCTACAGGGATGGATATTGACCGCATGATGCCGCCCCTTGAGTTGCTGCGCGATGTTGAAGCCACTCGAGGTGCGCTTGATGTAGCCATCGTTCTTAATCGTTGGGATGGGCGTAAACGATTGGCTCGAGAAGCGCTGACTGCACTGCAAGGTTTTCCTGTTCTCGAGAGTCGGATTCGAGGATTGACACGTTACGAAGAGGCGTTTGGCACGATGCCAAGCCACTTAGAGGAGTACCAAGCAGTACTCAAGGAGTTATTACATGAGCCAACGACCATCACTTAACACACTGATTGCACAGCGCGAACCGCCTTCACAGACCTTCCCGCCACAAGCCCGTTCTCGAGGGCGGATTCAATTGAATGTTCTTATTCCAAAGACGCTGCGAGTCGAGGCGAAAATCAAAGCCATGCGTCAAGGGCGTGATTTATCGGATGTTGTTGAAGAACTTTTGACTAATTGGGTTGCAGATAACTCAATCGAAAAATAGGAGATATATGAAATTATTGACCACTCAAGCTAAACCCACCAATCAACCTGTGAGAAAGTCTCGTCGTAGCAATGGTCGAGGAACAATTCGTAAGTACCGCAAAAACCAATGGCGTTGGCTGTACCGAAATACTGATGGCAGGACATTGGCGAGCGGGATCACCCGCACCAAACGCGAAGCAGAGGATGCGCTCGATAAAATTTCGTCTGCTAAACAAGATAATCAGTTGCCCGACCCGCAGAAACTGACCGTGACCGATTTTGCTGAGCAATGGCTCGAGGGTTTGGATGTTCGTCCAAATACCTCAAAAATGTACCGACAAGAACTGGGTTATGTCTTAAAGCATATCGGTTCAGTCCAGTTGCAAAAGTTAGTTCCATTGGAGGTAAATCATGCTTTAGAGCAGGTCAAACGCTATGTACCTCGAGAAAATCAAGGTGGTACACAACTGCTTTGTAAACGTACAGTGCGTATGGTGTGTACTCGGCTGCGAGCTATGCTTGATCATGCAGTTGCTCTAAAGCTGATCCAGAGCAATCCTGCATTGGGTTTAGGTAAGATTAAAACTTCTAAAAACCCTTTGGCAATGCGAGGTAAGGCACTTTCACCACAACAAGCAAAACGATTCTTTGACCTCGGCGAATTGCTGTATTCGGCTGGAGTGTGTCGCTTATGGGCAGCAGTTGTACTTGGTGTCTCTTTGGGTCTAAGGCGCGGTGAGGTTATGGGCTTACGCTGGCAAGATGTGGATTTTGACAACGATGTTATAAAAATTGAACAAAATCTAACTGATGTTGACGGTATGCCTTTGTTGAGTGAAACCAAAACAGAAGACTCTACTCGAGAAATCCCGATGATGCCAATAGTTAGGACTGTGCTTTTACGACATCATGTATATCAGCAACTCGAGCATCAACAAGCCAGAGAGGTTTAGCAAGACTCGGGATTTGTCTTTGCTACCGAACTGGGTCGGCTGACTCATCCTGCGACACTTCGCAAGACGCTGAATAATATTTTGGATTGGTCTGACCCCAAAAGCCTTCTTCCTACCCAAAAAGCGATTCACAAGGGACACCATCGTCAGTGCAATCGTTTAATGAACGTTCCAGAAGCATACCGAGATTCGCTTAGGTCGCTGATTGAATCTGGTGTAGCCCTGCCAAGACTCAGGGTTCACGACCTTCGCCACACGGCAGCGACATTGCTGCTTCGCGCTAATGTACCCATCGAAATCGTCTCTAAAGTTTTAGGTCATGCCAAAATCTCAATTATAATGGATATTTATCGCCAAGTGTCACTCGAGGAGAAACGTTCCAAAATGGTGGATTTGTTTGCTGATTTTATGACCGAGCTAAAGAAGCCCTAGATGGGAGTCCCAATTCTACTGTGCAACTTTTGACATAAATTGACACTTGCCCGCTATATAAAAGTAAAGTGCAATTAAAAAGCCCTCGTGTTTAACGAGGGCTTTCTTGGTGGCTATGGTCGGACTTGAACCGACGACCCCACGATTATGAGTCGTGTGCTCTAACCAGCTGAGCTACATAGCCTTGCGCGTGCGACAACCGCTTTTTTGCATATTTACTTATCACTTGGTGCCGAGGGCGGGACTCGAACCCGCACGCCCGTAAAGACAACAGATTTTAAGTCTGGCGCGTCTACCATTCCGCCACCCCGGCAAATCAAGCGGTGTAGATAATACGCACTTCTAGCGCATGTGTCAATCCTTTGGATTTGATTTTGGGCGCGAAGGTGTGTAAGACTTTCAGCCAGTAGGGGAGAGGTGAGTCTTATGGGGTCTCCAAAACCAGTGTTTGGTACGGTTGTGATTGCTGGTGTGGGCTTAATTGGTGGTTCGGTAGCGCTGGGCTTGCGCGAGCGTTTTCTGGCTTCTGAGATTATTGGTTTTGACCTCGAGCCGAGTGTTTTATCCGAAGCCCTTGGCATGGGTGTAATTGACCGAGCCGAACTGAGTTTAGGCGCGTGGCTCGAGTCGGCGGATTTGGTGATTTTGGCTGTGCCTGTTCGGGTCTTGCCTGCACTAGCCGAGGATTTAGCCCGTTTTGCGGGATCAAAAACGGTTTTTACCGATGTCGGCAGTGTCAAAGGGGCGTTGCTCGAAGGCTTGGCGAGTTTACCATTTGAGTTCAGGCAGCGCTTCGTGGCAGGACATCCAATGGCAGGTTCAGAAAAAGGTGGGGTGCGTCATGCTTCGGCTTCCTTGTTGCAAAATGCCATTTGGGTTCTAACCCCGAGTCTCGAGAATAGGGCAGAAGCCATCGAGCGTGTGCGATTATTGATTGATTCACTTGGAGCAAAATCGGTGATTCTCGATGCTCGAGCGCACGATAGATTGGTAGCAATGGTTTCGCACTTACCGTATTTATCGGCGTTGGCATTGACCCGTCTTGTGGCTCGGCATGAAGATCGGGACGGCTTAGCGCTTTTGGCGGCAGGCGGATTTCGGGATTTAACGCGGGTAGCTTCCGGAGACCCAACCATGAGCCGTGACATGGTGGTCGAGAACAGAACGGCTTTGCGTGAAGCCTTATCGCGTTACCGTGCCGAACTCGAGTCTTTAGAAGCCATGCTCTTTGCTCCTGAAATGCTTTTAGAGGCAGCCCTTGAGGGCAAACGCACCCGCGATAGTTTACCTGTCGTGAAACGTTCGTTGCTGCCTGTTCTGTACGATGTGGTGGTGGCGATTTCGGATAAACCCGGCGAGTTTGCAAAGGTTGCAACCCTGATGGGGGGTGCAAATTTGAACATCAAGGATGTAGAAGTATTAACCAATCGTGAGCAGGGGGGTTCGATGCGGCTTGGGTTCTCTTCGCTCGAGGAGGCGCAAGTGGCTCGAACGGTGCTTGAACAGGCTGGTTTTGTGGCGAGAGCGCGAAGTTAGTATGTGTTTTGTAAGAAGCCTGTCAGATGTTGCCAATTACGATGTCGAGGTTGAATCAGCCGTTATACCTGTGATAGTTTTGTGGCTAAAGGGAGTTTATTTTCAGACCAGTGTGGGATTTTTCACAAAATAAAGGGTTAAATATGCCAGCACCACCCCAATACTTTACAAAACAAAAAGTTCACCCGCCACCATGCGGGATTTTTGGCTTTCCTATTTTTTCAGTCCAGTTTTTAGGAATCAGTAGTAGGCAGTTACGGTTAGACAGTAAAAACCATCAACTCGAGTCCGAACAAGAAGTTTTACCTAGATGCTCGGGTCACTGCACAAAACGGTCAACAACTAAGATTCAAGGTTTGTGGGTTTATCCGCAGATAAAAACGAGTTGGGGGGAGATATGAAGAGACAATCAGGATTACATTTGCTGCGAACGGCGGTTTTTCTGGCGGTGGGTAGCATCGTGACTTTAAGCGGATTAACTTTATTTCGTACTGAAGCAGCAACGCCAAGTGTGGATGGCGCACTAACCATTGCGGCAGCCAATTCAGTTATCAACCAATACTCAAGCATTGCCTCGATTAATGTTGGGGCTGGCACGATTACACTACCTGCTGGTGGGGTTGCTAGTCTTAACAGTGGTGCGCCTGTCAACGGAGGAGCGCTTGCGGTTGGCGATTTGCTGATGCTCTATCAAGCCAAAGGCGCAACCATTGACCAAACCGATACTGCCGCTTACGGAACAGTGACGGCACTCAACAGCACAGGGTTTTACCAATTCGCCACTGTTCAAGCCATTGCCGTCGAAACAATCACACTTGTTTCGACGGGTGGCGGTAATTGTACCTTACTTGCATTTGACCCACTTTTTAGTCAAGTGATTCGCGTCCCACAACTCTCGAGCTTAACGGTTAATGCTGGGGCTTCAATCGTTGCAACACCTTGGAATGGCACAATTGGTGGTGTGGTGGTTGCTGACGTGACAGGTGCAACAACGCTGAATGCGGTTGGTTCAATCAACGTCTCGAGTCAAGGGTTTCGTGGTGGTGCTGCCGACGCTGCGACAACCTCAGCCGCAGGTGCTGGAGTCATCACAGCTTTTCGTTTTGCCACGGATGCAACAGCCGCGCCCAAAGGTGAAGGTATTGCGGCAGCCACAGGTGGCGATTTTGGACGTGGCGCACCCGCCAACGGCGGTGGTGGTGGTAACGGACACAACGGTGGTGGTGGTGGTGGTGCAAATGCTGGTTCAACTGCTGGTTATAACGGCACAGGCATTAAATCCTTAGCGGTGGCGAACTGGGCAAATGCTTGGAATTTAGAGGCGGCTGGATTTGCGACCAATGTCTCGCCTGGTGGTGGGCGTGGTGGGTACAGCTACACTGCCAATAACCAAGATGCTTTAACAGTTGCGCCTAGCGATGCCACTTGGGGCGGTGATAACCGCGATAACGTTGGTGGATTTGGCGGACGACCCCTAGATTATTCGGCTGGCGCTCAGTCCCGAGTCTTTTTTGGTGGCGGTGGTGGTACAGGTGAATACAATGGCGGTC
>JAYWHB010000044.1:0-1862 GCA_043777915.1 Deinococcales bacterium | reverse complement strand
ACTGAGGCTTGCAAAGCCGTTGCATTACCGCAACCAGAAGAGGACGACGCAGGTTGCGCCAATGCGCTAGGCAGCGCAGCAACGCCGAGAACCGCAACGAAAAGGCGCAAAGAATTGAATCGCATCTGTAGAATCATAGCACACGGCTTTCACAAGCGTTGCAAGTCGTCCTCAAGGCTTAAAATGTCAGGGGGTTTCCCGAACTCGTGTCTGTCAAGTGGTTCAGATTAAATTTGGTGCGCCATGCACCGTCAAACACAGATTAAATGGCATTTACACGCCGTTTTCATCCATACCAATACCAAAACCTTGATCGAGTAAATCCTTGGCATACGCCTTAAACGCCACCATTGTTTGGGTGCGCTCAATGCCCGTAACACGCCTCAGTTCTTGGGTGACAATATCGTCTAAGTCCTCGAACTGGGCAAAACGCAAAATACAAACAATGTCCCAATCGCCTGTGACGCTGTAACACTCGGCAACATGAGGCAGGGCAGCCAAACGCTCGGCGGTTTCTGGAATAGCATCTCGAGTGGCGCGAACCAAAACAATCGCAGTAATCATGGTGCGAGTATAGAACGAATCTGGTCTCGAGTATAGAATGAGCTATGGGGCAATTGTTTTCCTTTAAGTTATTGTGTGGCTCAGGTAAACCTATAAATCTTTAGGTCTTTCCAAGGATATGAGTGCTAAGCAAGCCGTCAGCAAGCATTCGGTAGCCCCTCGACGCTCGAGTTATAGGGATAAGGGGTTAAAATCTTAGTGCAAGGGAGAGAAATCACATGAAAACGCAACGCAACGCAACGCAACGCAACGCAACGCAACGCAACGCAACGCAACGCAACGCAACGCAACGGCTCGAGTAATCATTCACAATCAGGAGAAGCCATGCAGCCAAGTATCCACTTAATCTGTAAATCGGTCCATTTTTCTGCGATGCTACGCGCTGAACTACAAGAGTATGGCTTAGAAATTTCAGACAATGCCGAATACATCGTCTTGGTTGAATCCTCGCTTGGATCAGCTGTCACAGAACTCGAAAACTCCGAAGTAGACCCAAGCAAAGTAATTGTCTTCACCCCCAATCCATGTCTCGAATACTGCCAAGATGTCCTCGATATGGGTGTGGCTGGTTTGATATTCAATTCTTTAACCTCACACACCATAATATCAGCGCTTGAGTTAGTCACCAACGGACAACAATTTAGGATACTGCCCAATTCGCCCAATGCAGGTTTAAGCACTATTGAACGCCAAGTGTTGATGCTGGTAGCACGGAGTTTCGAGGATAAAGAAATCAGTGTTTATTTTGAAAAACGCTCCGATAGAACCATTCAAAAAGATGTAATGTGTATTTTTGAGAAGTTAAGAAGTACATATCCAGACTTACGTTTTAATAATCGAAGCTGCTTAGTACATTATTATCACGGGTTATGGTCAAATATTCGATATAACTGTTTAACATCTAAGCGAATACGCGAGAACCGAGCAAAGAACCGAAGCTAGAAATGAATACAGCTTTATTTCAATCACCAAAAAACTTAAAAACAGTTCTGCAGACTAAAATTTTACTATCACAAGCTCATAACACTCAGCCTCGAGCAATATTAAGAGTAAACAGTGCTGATCACCACAAACACAAAATAACACCATAAAAAATAGAGTAAATTTACTCTGCAATTAAGTAAATTTACGGTGGCAAATCCCTATTACTACCCTTATTCTTCTTCACAGCTTCGAAGTTGAAATTAAGCAAAAATAAATACCTAGTACCAATAACGCTTAAAGAGTAATTCAAACATCACGCTTGAAACCCCGAAATTTCCACTTAAAAGCCTTCGCCATAGTCGCATTAAAATACG
>JAYWHB010000043.1:0-5198 GCA_043777915.1 Deinococcales bacterium | reverse complement strand
GCTCCAAAATGATTAAATTCAAAAAAGCGGTTAAAGCGTGAACGCACCCCGGGGTTTGAGTCCAAGAAATGGGTCATCTCATCGGGATAGCCAGCAATCACCACACATAAACGGTCGCGGTGATCCTCGAGTCGTTTCAGCAGCGTTTCAATGGCTTCATAGCCAAAATCTCGATGCCCAGATTCACCATCCCGAGGCGCAAGGGCATACGCCTCATCTATAAAAAGCACCCCATCCAAAGCCCGAGTCACAATTTCATCCACTTTCATGGCGGTTTGTCCAATGTAGCCAGCCACCAAACCAGCCCTATCGGTTTCGATTAAATGTCCACGTTTCAAAAAACCGAGTTGCTTGTATAACCGCCCAACCAACCGCGCTACCGTGGTTTTACCCGTGCCGGGCGGTCCAGTCAGTACCAAATGCAGACTCATATCAGCAGTTTTTAAGCCGCGTTCTTTGCGTTCAAGTTGCACCCGTAAAAAGTTCTTTAAGTGCTGAAAACTCTGCTTGATTTCTTGTAAACCAATTAAGCTGTCTAACTCGGCGGTGACAGCCTCGAGTGAATCATTCTCGAGGGCAGGGTCTAATCCCTGTAAGACTGCTCCTTCGGGTAATGGTGGCAGCGTATCGTTGTTTTCGTTGGTGCTGATGTGCAAACTATGAAAAGCCACTTTATTTTTTTGATAGACAATAAAGCCCGTGCTGCGCCCTGTCACCGTCATTAACGCAACAGCCGCTTGAGAATGCACCAAAATTCCATTGATTAAAAAATTGATTATATCGTTATCACGTTCCATCTCGAGAAGATTGACCGTATTCCATTGCTGAATTGTTTCAGAACGGGTCCAATCCATGATGGGTTGATGTACACCAGCTTTATACTGAGCAATCCGAAAATGACCATCACCCGAAATCACAAATTCAAAACAATTACTGCTATCTTCTAAACCCCAAACAAGACCGTACCCATTGTTGTCTACGCCCTCGAGTTTTTGTGTTACCAGATGTAGCTTAAACTTGGGTTTATCGTAATAAAAACCACAATCCTTCCAAACCATCCAACTGCCTTTTTCTCGTAAATGTTCAAATACATAGCGTTCTGGCTCGAGTGTCAGCACATAATCGGTGGTGACTCCTGTAAACCAATTTTTTTGATTGTCAATAAACCGCTCATCGAAAATAACCATGAATTATTCTACTGCTTTGGGCAAAATTTGCCTGTGGATATTTCTCATGGACTTTAGGTGCAATCAGCATCTACATTTAGGTAAACTTGCAACCATGAAGAAACTCCTGATTGCCCTCGTTGGTATAACTTTAATTTCTTGTACCCCAACTGAAAGAATCGTCTCGGAAATACCCAGTTACGCAGGTGCATACGCCCGAATTACCCTTAATGGCACAGATTCACTCGAGACCCTGACCCAATTGTCCGTTTCGATGCGAGAAAAATCTGCCAATCACGGATTTATCTTTAGGGCATTAAATTCGGGTGGCACAGCCGTCAATGCACTCTGGATTAAAGTCGCTGGGCAATCTGCCCAAACGTACTTTCGAGCCGATAACATCCGCGATAATGACCAGAAAAAAATAGTGGTGATTACAGTCTTATCTGACCCCAACCCACCACCACTCACCAATGTCTTTAATCAAAGTGTTGTTTCCCTAGTCGAAGATTTACAAGACCGCCTAAGACTACCCACCAATAAAATAAAAATTGAACGCTTATGAACATCCTTGCCCTCGAGACCAGCACACCTTTCCTTGTTCTTGGCTGGACAGACGGTCAAGAAGTGCGCGAAGCCATACACCATGTCGAACGCGCCCATGCCGAAAAAATTAGCCATTACCTGACCGAATTTAACACCCCTCGAGCCGAAATGATTGTCGTCGGCGCAGGACCCGGTTCATACACTGGGGTTCGTGTGGCTGCCAGTTATGCCCTTGGTTTGGCTCGAGCTTGGCAAGCCCAAGTGGTACGTGTCTCCACGCTTGAAGCGATTGCCGCCAAAGAAACAGGGGTGGTTGCAGTCAGCCTAAACGCCTTACGAGGTAATGTCTACTGTGCAATTTTTGAGGTTGGTACAAGTATCAAAACCATCCTGCCAATAGAAAAACGAAGCCGCGAAGAATTTATGGCGCTCATACCCGCTAATGCTTTGCATCTCGAGGAACACGCCCCGTCTGGCATTGCAATGGCAAAACTCGCCAAGCAAAAACTCGAGACTGGCGAGAATCTTGAATTGATGTATTTGTGAAACCAGTATTATTTTTTTCGCCAATATGGTATAATTTTTTGCAAGGATGGCGAAAATATGGCACATACTCAAATAGATGGTTCAAATGGATTTACAGCTTTCACAAAACTCCAAGATAAACTTGGTTATAGCCCTCGAGAACTTGGAATACAACTAGGAATCCCACCTCGAACCCTAGATAGACGCTTACAAACCGAAACCCTGAGTGAACTCGAGACCTATAAAGCTGAATTTATTGCTTTGGCATTAAAAAAAGCCGAAGAAGTTTTTGGCGATCCACAAACCGCTCGAGAATGGATGAGTTCGCAATTGCCGGCTTTTGAGTACCGCACACCACTTGAGACAGCCGTTACACCAAGGGGCTATGAGCAAGTGCGAGTTATTCTTGGACGAATTCTGGCTGGGACTTTTTGATGCTTGTTTGGCGTTTACATAACCACACCGCACCTTATGCAACCCTAGCCACATACGACCCTCTTGATGGTACGGGAGCAGCTTTTAGTCCAGGACGCTGGAATTTGCAAGGAATACCGCTAATATACACCAGTTCAACCGCTTCTTTAGCGGTACTCGAGGTGCTAATGCACGTTGCCCCTAAGAACTTTGGAACAAGGGAATTAATTGAAATAGAAGTCCCAGACGAAACTATTGAAGATGCAACGGCAATGGTCATTTCTTCGGCTTTTGGAGAAGGGGATGAACCTACTCAAGTGTACGGCTCGAATTGGGCAAAAGAAAAACGTAGTCTATGTTTGTCTGTACCATCTGCACCAATGCCAATTGAACACAACATCATCCTTAATCCATTGCACCCGCAAATGCGAAAAGTGCGAATTAAACGCAGAATTCCTTATCTTTTAGACTCGCGTATCCGAGAATTGGTAAGGTAAAAAGTCATCTTGGTTTCCATTACATCCTTAATTTCAAATACAACTCCAATCCCTCTGGACTCGAGACATTAAAAGTTTTGGCTTCGGGCAGAATTTTCTTAATCATGCCTGTTAAAACAGTTCCAGAACCAAATTCAATAAATTCTCTTACGCCCAAGTCCCATAGCCTCTGCATACTTTCAACCCAGCGCACCGAACCTGTCACTTGCTGTGATAACAGCCAAGCAATTTGGCTTGAGTCGGTGTTTTCGGTAGCCGTGACATTGGCAACCACAGGAAAGTAAAACTCATGAAATTCGGTGATGGCTAAATCTTTCTCGAGCCGAACTCGAGCGGGCTGCATTAAACTGCTGTGGAAAGGCGCAGAGACTTGAAGCGGGATAATTCTTGCGCCTTTTTGTTTTAGAGCTTCGCAAGCCGCAGCCACCCCAGCCACCGAACCAGAAATCACGGTTTGTTCGGGGGTGTTGAGGTTGGCAATTTCTGCGCCCTCGAGTCCAGTTAGGGCTTCTTGGATCGTCTCGAGACTGACTTTTAGCACTGCCGCCATTGCCCCTTCACCAACGGGTACGGCTGCCTGCATATAGCGCCCACGCGCCCGTACCAAACGCAGGGCATCATCAAATTCCAAAGCCCTTGCCGCCACCAACGCACTAAATTCACCCAAGCTATGCCCAGCCGCAAAATCTGGGGTGAGACCAGTGGCTGCCCGCCAAGCGCGGTAACAAGCAATGCTCGAGGCGACCAGCGCGGGTTGGGCATTTTCGGTCAGTTTAAGGGATTCTTCAGGACCTTCAAACATCAGGCTCTCGAGTCCGGGTAGAACTTGAAAGGCGCGTTCTAAAAGCGCTCTGGCACTGTCGTTGTGTTCAAAGAAATCTTTGGTCATGCCAACAGCTTGTGAGCCTTGACCGGGAAAAAGGGCGGCAATTTTCATGAATCAAGTCTATCATCAACTGGCTTAACACAGGTTTAATCAACTGGCTTTCTTACTGCGTTCATACCGTTGCGACATGGCTTGCTTACGGGTGACGGCTGTGTTTGTGATGACATTTTCCTCGAGTTGATCAAGGAGTGCCATCTCACTGGCGAGGGCTGCACTTTTTGGCATGGCTTGCAAAATCACATTTTGGCGTTTAATTTCGGCAGCCGCTTCTCGTACATTTCCAGCGTCAATCATTCCAGCCACCACCAATTTGCTTCTGGCAGTGGTTAGTAGTGCGACAGATTCTTGAACCTCAGCGTTTATACCCATTTCGAGGTACTGGCTTTTGCTGATCGAAAAACTCAGTTTTTGGACATGGCGTGTGCCGTTGGTCTCGGTGTATGCCAAGCGCAACCCAAGAATTTCTGGGAACTGCAACATCTCGGCATTGACCTCGAGTTTAAGCACCACCTCGAGTTGCTGACCAAAGCGCAGGTTATCGAGTTTATACCGTCCAGTTTCGGTTTTTTCAAAGTCGTTTAGCACATCCAGCACTTTGACTCCGGACTTTGGCTCAAATCCTAAACTGACCATTCTGCCAAGTGTGGTCAGCAAACCTTTGAGTTCGACTGCAAATATCTCTGGGAGTTGTTTTGGGTTATGGATAAAGTGGTAATTGCCGTCACCGTTGTTGGCAATTCCCTCGAGTAAATCTTCATTGAAGTCCTCACCCACGCCCATTGTGCTTGTGCTGATGCCTTGTTTAGCTAAACCCGCCACTTGCTTAAAAATTTCTTCAGGTCGGGTTTCACCTTGGTTGGCTTGACCATCAGACAAAAGCAGCACACGGTTTAAGCGCCCGATTTCAAGGCTGCTGGCGGCTTGATTTGCCCCCTCGAGCCACCCGCCATGCAGATTGGTACTGCCAGCCGTTTCTATTTGGTCGATCAACTGATTAAAGTTTGCATTTGGGCGCACATACTGACTACTAACGATGGTTTGCACCGAATCATCAAAAATCGTGAGGCTGACTTTATCGTTGGGTGTTAATTGTGAAATAGCGTATTTGGCGGCGGCTTTGGCATACTCGAGCCGCAAGCCTTCCATCGAACCACTGCGGTCAAT
>JAYWHB010000042.1:0-5199 GCA_043777915.1 Deinococcales bacterium | reverse complement strand
CAAGACAAAATACCAGTCTACATGGGCATTGGTGTGGATGCACCACGCACCAGCGCAAGCCAAGCCATTTGCACCCCAGAAATTGTCGAGCAGAGCGTACTTGCGTCGTACAGCAATGGCGCAAAGGGGATTGTCTACAGTCCGAATTACGCGGGGATGAACCACAGCAATCTCGAGGGCGGCGCGAGGGCTTTACGGAAATTGGGGTTACACTGAATCCATGAAATCGCTAAGCACTAAAATTCTTAAAAATCTAACGCCACTCATAGGGCTACGATTATCAGCAGCGCGACGTGCAGCAACGATGCGTGTGTTTCATTTTGGCGAGATTCTCGAGGTAGACGATGGTAGTGTGGGTGAGTTTGCACTCCGCATACAATGTTCTTGGCGGTTGGAATATCTGCAAAAAATTGTTACAGGTTCATCCGATTTATGGAGACCAAGCAAACGGAAAAAAGGATTCGATTGGGATACATGGGACTATCATAAAGATGGAAACGTGCAGGACGAGCGTCTGCTTAAAACACTTGCTGGCTATGACCTTAAGACCGAATCTAGTATCAACCAAACTGAAAACTTAATCGTTGAAAAGATAGAAGCTGATGATATTGGTGGTGCAATTATCTCTCTCTCTGGTGATTTCAAATTAGTTTTATTTCCTAACGGAACAAGTAGAGAGCATTGGAGATTTTTCCGCCCTCGAGTAGATAAACGTCATTTTGTTGTGGAGAACTGAGCTATGAATCAATCAAACTTCTACCAAATAATCCAACCAGAAGGCATCTACCAACCTGCCACCTACAACCATGCAATGCGGGCGGGCAACACCCTCTATGTGGCTGGGCAAGTGGCGCGTGACTCAAGCGGGGTGCTGGTTGCGCCTTTTGATGCGGCGGCTCAAGCCAAACAGGTGTATCACAATCTGGGCGTGGTTCTCGAGGCGGCGGGTTTCCCTCGAGACAGTGTGGTTAAAATCACGACCTATCTTGTGGATAGCGCAGATTCAAAGGCAGTGTCCGAAGTTCGGCTCGAGTTTTTTGGTTTGCACCGCCCACCGCACACGGGTTTGATTGTTGCCAGCCTTGGTAGCCCAGAAGTTCGGCTCGAGGTTGAAGTGATTGCGGTACTGCCCGAATAAAGTAACAATATCGTAAAGAATCATTCATGCTTCTCGAGATTCAAATTTTTCGCTCCAATGTTGGTGCAAGCGTTAAGCACTGAGCAGCTTCAAACCATCCACGCCTAGAAAATCGTTTTTATCTGCCGTCAATAGCAGCAATCCAGCGCTTAGGGCAGTTGCAGCAATCCAAGCATCAGCCACAGAAACAGGGTAGCCATTGCGTTTAGCGCTCAGTGTCGCTTCAATCCATTTTTCAGTCACATCTGATATATGAGGCATAAAGCCAAAACGTTTTGATAGCCAACGCTCGAGGTGATTGCGTTTAGAGTCTGACCAATTTGCAGACCAGACCCGTAATTCTGCGTATGTTTGAAATGAGTACAATCCGCGTCTTGATTCCATCGTGTCAAAGTAAGGTATGGCTTGTGGTGTATCTCGGTACATATAACTGATAACATTGGTGTCCAATACAACAGCTTGAGGTGTCATGTTTTAGGCTCTAATTCTTCGTAAGGTGGCACACTTGGGTCGGTGTCTTGGCGTAAAAGCCCTTTGCTTAAAAGAGGTGCGTTTAGAATTGCATTCCGCGTGGCTTCGTCTAAATGCGCGTACTGAGCGGCTTCTAAGGCTTGCTCGAGCGCATCTTCTCGGCTGATGCCTCGAGCGTGACGAATCACATCTAAGCGGCTTACATTGTCAGGGGAAAGTTCTATGGTTGGCATGAACGGATTATAGTGCATCTTGTTTGGCTTGTCTGTATTTGGATTAAAAAACACAGATAGCGTGTAGGCTGAGCTTTGCCCAACAGCTTTGACCTTTGGCTCGAGTGCATCTTCTCTTTTTATTCAAGCAGCATTTTTTTCTCAAACATCAGTGCTGTGCGTTCCCGCTCGAGTTCAGCTTTTAAGTCGGCTTCGCTTGGTAAGTGCATTTGGTACTGAGCAGCAAAGATTTTATCACCACTCGAGCCTAGTGCATACTGTGCAAAAGCTGTTTCGGTATCAGTACATAAAATCAAACCGACGGGTGGGTTTTCATCTTGGCGCATTTCATGGGTTTCAAAATACCCAATGTAACCCATCATTTGACCAACATCGGCACTGGTTAATGTACCAATTTTTAAGTCAATCAAAACAAAACAACGTAAAGTACGGTGGTAATTCGCGGGTACTCCAATTGGCTCTGGCAGATTCCGCAATGTAAAAACCTCGAGCTTGTTCGTTTTTGACACTAAGAATCATGCGGTAGTGCGTCCATGTTAATTGGTCACTCACTGCGTGACCAATTGGAAATGCAAGATAGAATTGGCGCATATATTTCAAGTTGGTCAGTGTGTATCCCCTACCAAAGTCCTTGGTTAAGCGCTTAGAAAGCATTTGAATAATTTGTGCGCCATACTCAGCACGCTTTTGACCTTGTTGTTCTTCTTCAACAATTTCTTGTCCTGTTTGCCAAGCTGCCATAATCATTTCATCGTTAATGGCTTTTAGCGCACGTCCTCGAGCAGTGCTGAGGATTTTGTGGACACGGTTGTACATCTGCTCAAATGATGACTCGAGATGTGCTGAGGATGGGGTTTTGCTTTTTTTCTGTGCCATAGGTTGCCTTTGTGATGAGTATACTCGAGCTACAGCAAAAAGCATCACATTTTTCTTTTGATCTACTCTCGAGCAAGCGTGGGCTTAAAGCGGGTGGCTCGAGCGGGGAAAGAGTTGTGATAAACAGATGAAATGCGAAGGTGGGTGATGTCCGCTTTACTAAGCATTTTAACTCTAGGAAAATAAGATTTACCCTGCTACCATTTACACCATGAACAGCACCTTCGTTAATCCATTCACAGATTTTGGATTTAAGAAAATCTTTGGCGAAGAAGCATCTAAACCTCATTTAGTTGATTTCCTAAATTCAATTTTACCAGAAGTAGCCCAAATTGCTGATTTGAGTTTTAAGAACCCTGAGCAATTACCAAAAGGCGAAAATGACCGTAAAGCCATTTATGATATTTACTGCCAAGGGTTAAATGGTGAATACTTCATTGTTGAATTGCAAAAGTTGAAACAAAACTTTTTTAAGGACAGAACATTGTTCTATGCGACCTTCCCAATACGAGAACAGGCACAAAAAGGCGATTGGGATTATCGTCTTGCACCAGTCTACTGTATTGGAGTTCTAGGCTTTACTTTCGATGATGATAAAGTCGGTGCGAAACAAGTGGTGCATAAAGTTGAACTCAAAGACCAAAACAATCTTGTTTTCTGCGATAAACTTACGTTGATTTACCTCGAGATACCAAATTTTAATAAACGACTCGAGGAATTAAAAACACGACTAGATAAGTGGTTGTATTTTATTAAGAACTTAGAGGACTTACAAAGTATTCCCAAACTCTTAAGTGACAAGGTGTTCACCAGTGCGTTTGAAAGGGCTAAACTCGCTAATCTCAAACCAAGAGAACAAAAAAGTTATCTGCAAAGTCTAAAAATCTTGCGGGACAATTATGCAACGCTTAAAACAGCCGTAGACGAAGCTCAAGCAGTTGGAGAAGCAATAGGTGAAGCTCGAGGGGAACTGAACGCCAACTTAAAGACAGCTCGAAACTTAAAAGCCTTGGGAATGAACTTGGAGCAAATTGTAGCCATTACAGGACTAAGTGCCGAAGAACTCGAGCAGAACGGGATTTCTTAAACTCGAGAGAACCCAAACCCCGCTCGAGATGGCAGGGCTTTTACTTTTGCCTTTTGACCTTCGCCTTCTCTTTGCCTTTTGTAAGCCCAAGCAAGCCTGAGCTTAAAGCAGGCGGCTCGAGCAGAAAAGAGATGTGTGAAGGTGGACGATTCCCGCCCTATGCGGGACGTAGCTCAGGAGATACTTTGACGAAAGCGCTTGGCGCGTAAAAACCAAAATCTTCGGTTTGGTCAAAATATCTCTCGAAAGTTTCCCGGAATCTTGATTTTTCAAAAAATGTATACTTCTCTATTTGTGATTTTAACTCTGACGAACCAAGTCCCATAAAATAAATCAGTATCAGTTCAGATTTATTGAATTGATAAAACAAAATTTTCGTGTATGAATCAGTTTTTAGTGAAGTATACCTATCAAAAAGATCGAAAATCAATCCAATCGTTGTAATAAAAACTAATTCATTTGCGTAACTTTGCTTAATGAACAATATAGATTGATTATATGCAGAAGGAGTATACGCCACCACTTGTTCTTGATAATTTGATTTTGCACCAAAAATCCCCCCTGCTCCGTTCGCCACGTTATTTGTTTTTTCTGGGATTACTCTTAGTTCCCCTAGATTTTCTTTTAGAAATCTAATGAGTTGATAGAAAGATTCTTCAAATTGCTGCAACTGCATAGTCTCAAGTTGCGCCTCAAGCGCCCTTTTTTGCCCTTCAATCTCTTCTCGAGTGTGTACCATTTCTTGCCGCGTAAGTGCTAACTCTTCACGCTGTAAACGCAATTCTTGGCTTTGTAGAAGAATCGTATAAATTAAACCAACAAACGCCAAGCCAGAGAAAAGCGCATTGACTGCGCCAAACATATCGCCCACTTCACCAGCGCTAATTTGAGGATTATCAGTTTTGGCAAGCCGTGGGACAAGAAAATAACTACCTACCCAAAAACAAAAGACCAATAGTACAATCCCTAAAACTCCAAGGTTCATTTTGTAAAGGGCTTTTTTTTCATCATCAGGATTCGTTTGATTCATTTTGTCCTCAAGGAATGAGACTGGGTAAGGTGGACAATTATCCACCTTATAACCACCGCTACCGTAAATTGTTGGATTAGATATGCGTTTGTCACGTCTTATTACCTCTCGAGAAGTCTATCACGCTATGAGTAAAGTGGGCAGTTGCCCACCCTAATTCCCACTGACCACAATAGATATATCTTAAGAGTAATTTGTAACTTCACTCGGTGCTAACGCTGGCATCCACCTGCTGATTGGCTGGCACAACCATTCTAAAGTGCGCTGCTGGGTCTACCAATAATTCTGCCACCCGTCTGGCAGCATCGGTTTGTTCGCTCGAGACCAGCGCTTTGTGGTATTCACCAAGCATTTCGCGGATGTC
>JAYWHB010000041.1:0-5203 GCA_043777915.1 Deinococcales bacterium | reverse complement strand
CCCATCCCGATAAAGTCTAGGGTTAATATAATCGTATTCGTCGGAACTCGAGTCACCAGCAAAGTGTGAATAGTAGAACGGATAACAACACCATGACTTACTTAGCGGCAGTACAAACCAAACTCGAGCCAGAAGCCTATAAAACACCTGTTGATTTTTCGGCTTGGATTTTTGAGCAGACAGCTAAAGCCTTGGCAACGAGAGACCCTGCTGTGCCAGCGCTGGTAGCTTTTCCAGAACTGATTGGTTTACCGCTTTTCTTTTTTTTGGAACGCGATTGTTTTGCCACTTCGGTGCAGACCGCCGCTTTGGAACTGGCAAAACAACACTGGCTCGAGGGCTTAAAACTGGGGTGGCAACAACCGCGTCTGGCAAATGTCTTACTGCCTCGAGCCGTAGCAGTCCATCAGGCAATAGTATCAGCATTTTCACGGGCAGCAAAAAAATACAACACTTATATTGTGGCTGGCTCGAGCTTCTTGCCTTTTGTGGACGAAGAAGCTGCCCAAGGTGTGTTTATTGCCGATTCTCGAGTCCAGAATGTTTCTTTTTTATTTGCTCCCAGTGGGCGTTTACTATCAAAAACTGCCAAGATTCATTTGACCAAGGGTTTAGAGAGCAGTCTGGGTTTATTTGCGGTGCGACTCGAGGATTGGTGTCCGACACAAACCAAAATCGGGCTGGTCGGAACACTGATTTGTTACGATGCCTTTTTTGATTCGTGTATTCAAAAAGCTGATGCGCTAGGCACACGAATTCTGGTGCAACCCAGTGCGAACGCTGCTAAGTGGCTTGGGGCTTGGAGTGCCGATGCCAAACTGATTGAAGGGCAGGAATGGGTGGCTCGAGGCGCGATGACTAGGATTCAGGCTTGTGAAAATATCGAAGCTGTGGTGAATCCGATGCTGGTTGGGAAATTATTTGACCTTGAATTTGAGGGTTGCTCGAGTATTGGATTTAATGGTTCTCGAACAGCAGTTTTTGCAGATTCTCATACTGATTTTGCAGTGGTTTCGGCTGTACTGGACTGAATTTGCCTACTCATGCTTTTAAGTTTTTCTTGGGCATCTGCTAACTTTTGTAGCTGCTCGAGTCGCCAGTTTTTGTTCTGCTCGAGTACAATTTTTATCTGCTCGAGACTGTGCTGAACAGTTTTGGGGGAACTTCCGCCAAATGTGGTGCGGCGCTGCACAAAGTTGTTTGGGTCTAAGGCATCTTGGACAAATGAATCGGTTATCTCGAGTGGAATACTGCTGACACTTTGAACCATCAAAGCGGTGATGTCTGTGCTTTTTAAGTTGTGCTGCATCGCATAGTCTACGATTTTTGAAACAACTTCGTGGGCTTGCTTAAAAGTCAAACCAATACCAACCAGCGCATCCGCCAAGCCCGTCGCGGTGATAAAATGCTGCCCAGCCGCTTGCTGCATTTTTAGAACATTAAAGTTTGAAACTTCAAGCACGACACTCAGTAACAAAACAGCCGCTTGGCTGTCCTCGAGTGCCGCCAAACTAACCGGCAGGAGTGGTTCAGCCACATCGTTGACATCCCCAAATGGAATTTTATTGCACATATTAAACGCACTCTGGCTTGCGCCACTGGCTCGAGCCAATTTAGCGCGGATATGCTCTAACACAACGGGGTTGCGTTTTTGTGGCATGATTGAACTGATTTGCACAAAGGAATCAGCAACCCGAAAAAAGTTGGTCTCTTGGCTTGCCCAAAAAATCAGGTCGTGGGTCAGTCTCGAGAGCGTGGTGTTACAAATTTGCAGAGCGCTTAGCAGTTCTAAGCTGTGGTCGGCTGCACCAACTGCATCAATCCCATTTTCGAGAATACTATCAAATCCAAGCAAATCTGCCATCACTTGGCGGTCAATGGGAAATCCTGTGCCTGTCATGGCAACAGCCCCAAGCGGTGAGGCGTTGATGCTCGAGTAAGCGGCTTTTAAGCGCTTCAAATCGCGCCCTAACACACCCAAAATCCCAGTCAGGTAATGCCCTAAAGTGGTTGGTTGGGCAGGTTGGTGATGGGTGTAGCCCGGCATTAACCAAGTCACACCCTCTAAGGCTTTTTGGTGCAGTACAAATGCCAATTGCTCAAAACTTGCCATCATCTCGAGGGTTTTTTGGCGCAAGACCATCCGAATCAGGGCGGCATCCACGTCGTTGCGACTACGGGCAATTTGCAGATTGCCGATTGTCTCTGTTTTTTCTATCAGTTGTGCCTCGAGTGCAAAAAACAGGTCTTCAAAGTTTTGTGAATAGACCAGCGAATCGCTGTCTACGTGGTCTAGGGCAGCAAGAATTTTTTGTGCGACTGGTTTTGTAAGTAAATCACACCCAAAAAGCATGATTGCATGGGCGCGGCTTATCTCGAGCAGAGGCAATAAAAAATGGGTTTTGGCTTGCTTAAAATGTGGCTCGAGCAGGTGCTGTACATATTGGGGATTCCAGTTTTTGGTCATCGGTTTATTATGACCTTTGCGCCAAGCCCATTTGCCCTTAGAATTACAGCCTCATGTCAGACCTTCCTATTCCTAAAGTTGCAGCCCGTCCAAACACCGCCCGTTTACTGATTAGTTGCCCCGACAAACGCGGCATTGTGGCGGCGGTTTCGCAGTTTTTATTCAATCACAACGCCAATATTATTTCTTCAGACCAGCACAGCATTAACCCAGACGGTGGGCGTTTTTTTATGCGTCAAGAATTTTCTTTGGAAGGATTAGATATTACCAAAGTCCAATTTGAACGGGCTTTTGCCGAAGTGGTGGCTGTGCCGTTCAACATGGAATGGAATTTATCGTATGCTGCCGAACCAAAACGCATGGCGATTTTGTGTAGCAAGTACGACCATTGTTTAATGGATTTACTCTGGCGGGTACGGCGTGGCGAATTTGATTGTGAAATCCCAATGGTGATTAGTAACCACTCCGAACTCGAGGCGGATGTTACCGCTTTTGAAATTCCATATCATTTGGTCGAATCGCAAAAAGGCACAGATAAGTCAAGCTCCGAAGCGCAAATTCTCGAGTTGCTGCACAATCAAGCCGATTTTGTGGTGCTGGCACGGTACATGCAGATTCTTAGTGGGGATTTTTTAGAAAAACTTGGTGTGCCAGTCATCAACATTCACCACAGTTTTTTGCCCGCTTTTATTGGCGCAAATCCGTACAAAAGTGCGGCGGCTCGAGGCGTAAAAATTATTGGCGCAACCGCCCATTATGTGACTGCCGAACTCGATGGTGGTCCAATTATCGAACAAGATGTCTCGAGGGTGACGCACCGTGATGATGTCAGAGCCTTAACTCGGGTTGGGCGCGATATTGAACGGGCGGTGCTGGCAAGGGCAGTCAAGGCACATCTCGAGGATCGGGTTTTGGTCTATCAGAATAAAACAGTGGTGTTTTGATGCTGGCTGCACAATGCGTAAATATCTGGCTGAGTAATGTGTAAAAAGACCTTGCTAAACTAATTTTGCGGTGTACGCTTTTTGTATGGTTGAGAAATTTGGTTCTTTCAACCATATTCTTTTTCCACTCGAGGTGTGTATGAAAATGATGATTGGAGCTTTTGTGGTGGGTATCAGTTTGTTGTCTTTGGGCTTGGCTCGTCCAGTCGCAGACATCAAAACCAGTGGCTCATTGATTTTTGGCAATAGTCGGGATTATCCACCTTTTTATTCGGTTGAAAAGGGCAGTTTGGTCGGGTTTGAAATTGACTTTGGCGCGGCTTTAGCCCAACGCCTTGGCTTAAAAGCCGAGTGGCGCAATGTTTCCTTTGATTCACTTTTTGCGAAACTGGGTGAAAATAAAATAGATGTGGCGTTGGCTTCGCACACCATCACAGCGAACCGAGAAAAATATGTGGATTTTGTGATTCCTCATTATTGCACAGGCACAGTGATTATCGCTTTGGTTGGCAAAGCACTTGACGTGGAGGGTTTACGTGGCAAAGTCGTTTCTGCCTCACAAAGCTCTAGTTTTGCCGAGTATGGACGTAACATCCCCGGAATTAAACAAGTCAAAACCTTTACCACCGAATTAGAAGCCTTCAAAGCCATGCAGTCGGGTAAAACCGATGCCTACATCAGTGACCGTTTAGCCGCTTTAGCCTTTGCAAAAAAATACCCCACGCCTCGAGTCAACCTCTCGCCACTCTTAACCGAAGACAGAATTGCCATGGCAGTTAAAAAAGGCAACACAGAGCTTCTTAAATTGCTCAGTGATTCGGTAGAAGCCATGAAAAGAGATGGTTCAATCAACCGAATTGCCAGCCGTTACTTCTCGGGCAATGTGGTTTGCGATTAAAAATAAAAGTGCTTCCCAAAGATAGAGACTTGTTGAATGTGTAAATGGAGAAACAGGGCGAACACGGGGGTTCGCCCCTACCTCACGTATTTTTTCATGCCATGACCGTAGGGATAGGCGACCATGCCCGTCAGGTGCGCGTTTATGGTCAAGACACCCCTGTGTCTGTCCTGTAACTAACTCAGTTTGGAGATATTGGTGGGTTCTTGGGTGGCAATGTGTCCGTCTATTTTTTCAACCAATTGGCGCATGGCTTCTTGAATACCAGCCGCGACTTCTCGAGCCAGACGAATATCATGCCCTGTGTTTAATTCAGCAACATTAACTTGGAATTGCTCATCAGCCGCCGTGATTTCAAAACCAAAGCACGGCAATAAACCAGCCGCAACAGCTTGGGCGTTGTTCATGTCGGTTGCCATTGCCATCATCGTGCCTTGTTGTAAGGATTTAAGCGGGTTCGTTTGAGTAGGTTGAGACATACGCCCCACAAAGTACCGCAAAACCATGAGGAAAAGGTTTAACGCAATGGTTTATTCAGTAAAGCCCCGCGTTTGGTGCTTTGTTCAATATGGACTATCTCGAGACTATGATTTAATTTACGGTAATACATGCGGTATGGGCGTTCACCAAAAGAAAAAATATGCGAATGGCGCGGATTTGGTACTGCAACCCCAAGGCTTGGGTCAGAGACCAAATCTTCAATCACATTGATTAAACGTTGTACCGTTCGGTCTGCCGCGTCTATTGAATGCTGCTCGAGGGCATCATAAATTTCTTCGAGGTCTTGACGGGCGCGGTCTGCCCATTCAATCCGCAATGAAACACGTTCGCTTGGAATAATTGGAATGTCGGCTTCTTGGGTCATGAAAAAGTCTTCTTTCGGAAATGATTACG
>JAYWHB010000040.1:0-1867 GCA_043777915.1 Deinococcales bacterium | reverse complement strand
GTGAAAGTGTGCGGCTCGGCGAGGGTTTTGCAGCAACAGGTAAATTGACTAAAGCCGCCACCACACGGGCATTGGATGCCATAAAATTGTATGCCGATTATGCCGTTGCCACCAATCTTGGGAAATTGACCGTAATTGCCACCAGTGCAGTGCGTGAAGCTGCCAACAGCGAGGATTTTTTAAGTCAACTAAAAGGTTTTAACTTAGATTTTCGCATTCTAAGCGGCGAACAAGAAGCCCAGTACGGGGCGTTAGCCGTCGCCAATTCTTTTCAGGTCTCGAGTGCTTGGGTGATGGATTTAGGCGGCGGCAGCGCCCAGATTTCTCGGCTCGAGAACCGGCTTTTTATGGGCGGACAGGCATTTCCACTTGGCTATGTGCGTTTGACCGAGCAGTTCTTGCAAGGCGCTCGCACCTCGGAGCAAGAAGTTAGGCAACTCGAGAAGTTTGTCTACAAGCAACTCGAGCCTACACTGGCACGGATGCAAAAAGATGTAGCACCTTTAATTGCCATGGGTGGCACGATTCGCAATTTGGCAAGGACTGTCCAAAAACTCGAGGATTATCCGCTTGATGCCCTGCATGGCTACGAATTAAAACGCGATGCCTTAGAAAGTTTGATTCAGCGCTTACTCAATTTACCTGCTGCCGAACGCGCCAGTATTTCTGGGATTCATGCTGACCGTGCCGATGCGATTTTGGCTGGAGCGCTCGTGTATCGCACGGTTTTGCGTGAAACTGGGGCTAAAAGTCTGATTATTTCTGGGCAGGGGGTGCGTGAAGGGGCGTTTTATAAAGAATTTATACCTCGAATACCGCATTTACTGCCAGAGGTTCGGGTTTTTAGTGTTCAGAACTTATTTGCCCATTATCCGCAAGACCAAAATCATACCCAACATGTGCGAAAACTCTCCAGAAAGTTGTTTATGGCACTCGAGCCTATTCATGGTTACGGGATTTCAGACGCGCTGCTGCTTGATGCGGCGGCTTACTTACACGACATTGGCATGGCGGTTTCGTACCATGACCATCATAAGCACGGCGCGTACTTGGTACTGAATACCCAAATGCCCGGTTTTACCCATCGTGAGCAGATTTTACTGGCATTATTGGTGCAGTATCACCGCAAGGGCGACCCAAAACTTGGTCAGTTCAAACGGATTCTCGAATCCGATGACGAAATGCGCTTGGTGCGCTTAGCTGCCTGTTTACGTTTAGCTGAATACCTCGAGCGTTCGCGTTCTGGGCGGGTACAAGACTTAAGCCTAAAAATCGAAAAAGAACGGATTACGATTGGTTTAATTGCGGCACAAACCCCTCGAGTTGAACTCTGGGAGGCTTCCAAGCATGGTGATTTATTTCGCAAAGCCTTCGGACGAGCATTGTTCTTGGAAGCCGACGAATTACAACGCGGTGGTACTCAGGATAATCGCCTCAGCACTCCAGGTGGTAAAACAAAACGCAAATAAGTTTGTTCGGGGTTGTACTCGAGCGCGTACAGGCTGCATTTTTTGTATTCAAACGCCATTTCAAAACTTGAGTTATTGGTCAAGAGTTGGCTGGTCAGTTGGCTCATCCATGGTTGATGTCCAATCAAAAGCAGGCATTGGTTGGTTTGGCTTTGCTCGCTAATCAAACGCAGTAAGGCTTGGCTAGGTGGGGCTGCCAATAAATCCGAAACCTCGAGATTTTCAGAGATACTTTCTAAAGCACTGGCGGTTTGCCTAGCACGTCGCCAAGGACTCGAGATGACTGTATCAAAATTTATCTCGAGCGTTTGCAAGGTACGGCGCAGGATTTTGGCTTGGTCGTGTCCTTTGAGGGTCAGTTTGCGGTTTGCGTCCAAATGTCCAAGATTAAAGTCTTC
>JAYWHB010000039.1:0-5229 GCA_043777915.1 Deinococcales bacterium | reverse complement strand
GCGAGACAACATAATCCCAAATTTCTTCCAAGGAGTTTTCTATGTATCAAACTGTTGCCCGTCAAGCCCTTCTCGCTGGTGGTTGGCAAACCCTAGACAAAACTTTCTCGGTCATTAACCCATTCGACGGCAGTACCGTCGCCGAAATTGCCGATTGTGGCATCCCCGAAGCCAAAGAAGCACTCGAGGCAGCAGTCACGGCTTTCTCGAGTTTTAAGAATACTTCTGGGTTCGAGCGCAGTATCATCATGCAAAAATGGGCGGCTTTAATTCGTGCCAATGCTGAAGCTATTGCCACCGCCATGACCTTGGAGATGGGTAAACCGATGCTCGAGTCTCGGGGCGAAAGCATTTACAGTGCTACCGCCATCGAGTGGTATGCCGCCGAAGCTGAACGCATCGCTGGGGAAATTATTCCAAGTCGCTTTGCCCAAAAACGCGCCTTCTCGAGACCCGAACCTGTTGGCGTTGTTTACGCCGTGACTCCGTGGAATTTTCCTGCGGCAATGATTGCCCGTAAAGTCGCTCCAGCACTGGCGGCTGGATGCGTGGTGGTCTTAAAACCCGCCGAACAATCGCCGCTGACCGCCTTGTTACTCGCCAAGCTCTGGCTTGAGGCTGGTGCGCCAAAAGACACCTTCCAAGTGCTGCCTTGCGCTGACCCAATCGAAGTTTCTCGAGTTTTTATGTCGGATGCTCGAGTTCGCAAAATTACCTTTACGGGCAGTACCGAAGTCGGCAAGTTGCTCTATACCCAAGCTGCCCCGACCCTAAAGCGCTTGTCGCTCGAGTTGGGTGGTCATGCGCCGTTTATTGTTTTTGATGATGCTGATGTCGTGGCGGCTGCGCTAACTGTATCGAACTCTAAATTCCGTAATGCGGGTCAGCAATGCGTGGCGAGTAACCGCGTTTATGTCCACGAAACACTATCCTCAAGTTTTGAAGAGGCTTTTGCCGCCCAAGCTAAATCTTTTAAGCTCGGTAATCCGCTCGATGCCGATACAACCATTGGTCCGTTGGTGGATAAGGCAACGCTCGAGAAGGTGCAGGCTCATGTGCAAGATGCTGTTTCTAAAGGCGCTAAAGTTGTGACTGGTGGTCAGGCAACTGGTGGGCTTTTCTTTGAACCAACGATTTTGTCGGGTGTGACAAACTCTATGCGAATTCTGACCGAAGAAACATTTGGTCCAGTTGCACCACTGGTCAATTTCTCGAGCGAAAGCGATGCCGTGGCTTGGGCTAACAACACTGAGTACGGCTTGGCAGCCTACATCTGGACTCGGGATATTGGCAGGGCATACCGTGTAGCCGAAGCCCTCGAGTACGGCATTGTTGGAGTTAATGACGGTGTACCGAGTGCGATGGCACCGCAAGCGCCTTTTGGTGGTATGAAAAACTCGGGCGTTGGACGAGAAGGTGGGCGTTGGGGTCTCGAGGCGTTTTTGGAACTGAAATACATCAGTATCACCCTACCTTAGTCTATACTCGAGATTATGGTTAAAACTGCTTCTATCGCAGATTTATACGCCACTTCTGGCAAGGCAGAATTGGTACATGGAGGGTTGCTAAAAATGTCGCCAACTGGATTTTTACCGGGCTTTGCCGCCGATGAGATTTACTCAAGTTTGCGGGCTTTTGCTCGAGCTTCAAAACTTGGTTATGCTGTAGCTGACGGCAAGGGTTTTTTGGTGGATTTACCCAATCGTCAATCTTTTAGTCCAGATGCAGCCTTTATTCGTGGAGCGCACTCTGGTATGAAATTCTTAGACCGCGCTCCGACTTTCGCCATAGAAGTGCGTTCTGAGCATGATTATGGAAAAACGGCTGAAAGGGAAATCGCCGCTAAAATCAACGATTACTTTCTGGCTGGTACATTAGCCGTTTGGGATGTGGATTTACTTGCTTTAGAGGTGGTGCGGCTGCATATCGCGGGGGAGTCTGTGCGAGTTTTTACTCGAGGTGAACTTGCCCACGCTGGTGAGGCTGTTCCCAATTGGTCTATGCCCGCCGAGGACTTATTTCCTTATTACGTGCCTTTTGAAGAATCCGAATTGGGATAAGGTGCTTCTCAAGTTGGGTTTGGTGCTGTATATTGACTGAGTTCAAAAAGTTTAGGAGGAGTCTCATGAAGTTAAAAACATTGGTTATGTTTGGTGGTATTGGCTTGGCTGTTGGTGCGTTAGCACTCTCACAAGTTGGCGCTCAAGGCAACACAATTCGGGTTTTTGCGGGTTCAACCTTCCGCCCAGATTTGTTGCAGCCGATTTTTGATCGGTTTGAAAAGAAGACGGGTACTAAAGTGGTTCTCGAGTTAGGCGGTGCAACCTCGGAATTGCAAGGCGCGTATTTGTCTACCGTGCTAGGCGCAAAAGACCCAAGTTTGGATGTGATGCTGATTGATGTGATTCGTCCAGCCCAATTCCAAGCCCAAGGTTGGCTCGAGCCACTCGATAAATACTTTGGTGGCGACAAAGACCGCCAAGAATTTATTGATGGCTATGTTCCAGGTCCGGTCAAAGCCACCACCATTGGCACTGAACTCTGGGCATTACCTGCCACCACTGATGTACAGTTCTTGTATTACCGCAAAGATTTACTCGAGAAACACAAAGCGGCTGTGCCTAAAACTTGGGAAGAAGTTACCGCAACGGCACAAAAGATTTTGGCAGCCGAAGGTAATCCAAACCTCCAAGGCTTGAATTTCCAAGGCGCACCAATTGAAGGCGCGGTTTGTATGTTCTTGCAACCGTTCTGGGCGGCTGGCGGCGATTTCTTGCAGGGTGGTAAGGTCAATGTCAACAATGACTTTGGTAAAAAAGCCCTGAACCTCTGGGTAGATTCAATCAACAAGTCTAAAATTTCACCAGCGCTGATGGCAGAAGTTCGCACCGATGACTCGAGACGCATGATGCAGCAAGGCAATGTGCTGTTCGGTTTGAACTGGGCATATGCTTGGGCGCATTTCCAAGGCAATGGCGGACCAACTTCTGGACCAACAGCCGTCAAAGGCAACATTGGCGTGGCTCGTTTGCCCGCCTTTGCGGGTTCAAAAGTCGGCAGCAGCACTTGCCAAGGCGGAGCTTCATGGGGCATCTCGAATTTTAGCAAGAACAAGCAAAAAGCCTTTGAGTTACTGCGTTATATGTCTGATACCAAAGCCCAAGAAGAATTCAGCATCAAAGGTGGTTTCTTACCAGTCCGTAAAGCCCTCTACAACAACAACAATGTCCTGAAAGCCAATCCACATTACGATGACCTCTACCCTGTTATCTTTAAAGCCCGCCCACGCCCCGTGACCGCCAATTACCCGAAGGTTTCTGAAATTATCCGCACCAATGTCAATGCGGTTGTGGCTGGTTCTAAAACCGTAGATAAAGCACTGACCGATATGCAGTCCGCCCTCGAGCCACTGATTAAGTAGGGTTTGTGGCTTCACCTTCACCGCTCATGCCCCGAGTTAATCGGGGCTTTTCTGGTTTTTGGCAACGTTTTATGACGGGGCAATTAGCCGAACGAGAATTTGGTTGGATGCTGCTCGCGCCAGCCTTTATTTTGTTAATTGGCATTTTTTTATACCCGATGATTAACGTCTTGTTACTGACTTTTCGGGTTCAAGAAATCGCTGACCCAAGTCAAGTCAGCACCAGCTTGGAAAATTACTCGAGACTCTTTAGAGACCAAACCTTTATAGATGCCTTTTGGCGCACCCTTTGGTTTGGAATTTTAACCGTGGTTGGTTCGTTTCTGGTCGGTTTACCTTTGGCGCTGCTTGCCAATGTCAAAACTGGTTGGCGCTGGGTGGTACGAATTGCGCTGCTTCTCCCGTGGGCAATGCCTCAAGTGATTGCTGGAACAATGTTTGCTTGGATGTTCAATTCGCAATTTGGGCTTTTTAACGACCTGCTGCTGCGCTTTAATCTAATCGAGCAACCGATTCGTTGGTTGCTGCAACCAGATACCCAAGTGATTGCTTTTGTGGTCACGACCATCTGGAAAACCTCGAGTTTTGTAGCCCTGATTCTGCTTGGAGGCTTACAAAGTATTCCCATCGAACTCGAGGAAGCCGCTACGGTAGACGGCGCAAGCAGTTGGCAGATTTTTTGGCGCATCACCTTGCCACTTCTGCGCCCCGCGATTGCCGTCGCTCTGATTTTCCGAACCCTATCAGCACTCCAAGTCTTTGATATTCCGTATGCCTTTAAGCAAGCTGGGGCGCTAAATCTCGAGACACTGGGGATGTACATTCAAAAAACCACAGTTGAATTTACCGATTTTGGCTACGGCGCAACAGTCTCGCTCGGGCTTTTTGTCTTGGCATTGGTGATTACCACCATTTATGTGCGCTTTGTCAGGACGGAGACATGAAAAATCCAATTCTCAACCGTGCTTTTGTTGTTTTTGCCTTGGTGCTGCTGGTGGTCAACGGGGTCTACCCGATGGTCTGGGTGGTGCTGACCAGTTTCAAAAACGACATCGAACTGCAAACCAGCCCAATTTCCTATTTACCGCAAAGTTGGGCATTCACCAATTACGAACAGGTATTTGTACAACAGCCGTTCCTCAAATACTTCTTCAATAGTGTCTTTGTCTCGAGTATCAGCACCTTGGTTTGTGTCACGATTGCAGCCTTGGCTGGATACGCCATCGCTCGAGTCAATTTACCGCAGCGCGGCATTATTCAAACCCTGATTGTAGCAGCCAGTATTTTTCCGGTGGTCAGTCTAATTGTGCCGCTTTACCAAATGATGCGTTCCTTTGGTTGGCTCGGCACATACCTAAGTTTAATCGTGCCGTATGCAGCGTTTAGCCTACCAATCAGCATTTTAACCCTGACCGCATTTTTTCAAGGCATTCCCAAAGACTTAGAAGATGCCGCAATGGTGGATGGTTGCTCGAGATTCGGCGCTTTATGGCGAATTATTGTGCCACTGGCTGCCCCGGGCGTTGCAACCGCCAGTATTTTAGCGTTTGTGAACAGTTGGAACGAATTTTTATTGGCAGTCACCTTTGCCAGTAACCAAGCCACCCGCACTGTGCCGCCCGCCGTGGCACTTTACCAAGGCGAATTTTCTTTCCCGTGGGGCATTATTAGTGCCGCGATTACAATTGCAATTATTCCAATCATCACGATAATTTTGATTTTCCAGCAAAAGATTATTAGTGGCTTAACGGCTGGAAGCGTTAAGGGCTAAGTTGTGAATCTCGAGACCCGACTTAAAAACCCAAACC
>JAYWHB010000038.1:0-14860 GCA_043777915.1 Deinococcales bacterium | reverse complement strand
AAGAAGCAATTCCAACACGAATTGAAGAACAAACCTTAAGAAGCGGTTTTATTTCCCAATTTCCCAATAACAATTTTTCTGCTGTTCTATTCCTAATTTTTTTCCACCGCTCGAGCATTAGGCGGGAAGCACTTAGTAAATCATCCACGCTCGAGAGAACCGAAGCAATACGCACCTGCTCAGGCAAAGGCGGACAAAAAAACTTGCTGTTCAAGAATTCTTCGGGATGCACACGTCTAGCTTTTCTCGAGCCACTTGCTTCGCCTGAATAAGACTTATAAAACGATTCTCGAGCCACATAAAAAAGTAACCAGTATCGGTTCATTTTTTCAGAAACATCAAATGCAGGTAAATCTGCCGTAGATTCAAATTCATCTAAATGCTCAGGAATAATTGCAAATGCACCATTCAAAAAATCTAATTTACTATAAATAAACTGACTCTTAAAACGCTTAAAATACTGTGTGTTTTCACTACCAGAACGCTTCTCGAGTTTTTCTTGAATACCTCTGCCGTACAGTTTAATTGTGATTTTTCGAGCCACAAGACCATTCGAGCCAGTGACTCGACTTTCTGTTAAAAAATCACCAAATTTTTTCATTTCCCAGCCTGTTGGTAAAATCTCTTTTTTCTTAGGCATAAGCACCCACCTCGAGCCAAATCATGCGGCACTTCCTAAGCTGTTATGCACCCCAGCAAAACGGTCAAAGGGTTGTAACCATGTGCCAGCATCATTGGAAAGCCATGTTAATAATTTGCTTAGGTTTTGGTGTTTCTCGAGCAGGTTTTTGTCGTATAAAATCGGTTCGTGGTGCATCACTCGGTTTCTGAGCTTACGAATCTCGCGGAGTTCGGCACGAATGGTTTTAATCACTCGTTCGGTTTTTTGTGCATTTGGGAAAATCATTTTTTGATGTGAATGCCAAAAAATTTGTTCATGATACGGGTCAAGCATGGTTGTCCAAAAAGATAAGCTGAGTTCAGCAACCACCCGCCCAGAAGTGAGGAGTTTTGTTGCTTTGTTTTCTTCTAATCGTTCTTTATTTTTTTCTTCAAATCCAGTTAAAGCATCAGCAATTTTATTTCTTAGAGGTTGGCTTATAATCCGAAAAAGTCGAGGTTCATGAAACCATTCTTCGCCAAAAAGCTGTTGTAGCAATTGTTCTAACCTGTTTCGTAGAACAATTTCAAAAACGTGCAAACTTGGATACAGTGCTTCTGCAAGACGAATGTTTTTTTCGTATTCTGCAAAAGTGAGTGGTATGTCACGTCCTTCAGGTCGGTATATCTCGAGTCTTTGGGGAGTGATTATTTGTTCAAGATTTTCGTAATTTATAGTCATTGACAATCCTTATTTTTCTTTGTATGCTTCCATCGGTCCCCCAGTCCCGTCCTATGTCTCCTTAGCGAGTTACGACCCTGGGGCTTTTTTATGGTGTTTTTCCAAAAATACTGCTGTGGACTTTGCTAAACTGGTCCAATCGGCAACGCTCGAGCCACAGGGCTGCATGTGGGTTCATCCATGTTAAAAGTTGTTTAATGCTTTGGTATTTTTGTAAAAGCTGGGTGTCTTGCCAAATGGCTTCATGATGCGCGATTCGGTTGCGAAGGTCACGAATTCGTTGCAATTGTGGGTATATTTTGCCTAAGTCTCTTTGGGTGCTGGTGGCAAAAGGGAAAATAATTTTATTATGCTTGTCCCATAACTCACTGCGATATTTTCTACCAAGGAGTGCAATCCAAAAACCAAAAGTCATTTCTGCAACAATTGCCCCCGAGTTAATTGTTTTTTGACTTCTGTGTAGTGTGTTGATGGTTTCTTGAATTTTATTGTTACCATAATGGTCAAGTAACGAAGTAAATCTTTGGTCATTGAACCACCCAAGACCATATTTGGTAATCAGCATCTCTTCGATTCGGTTGCGTAGTACAACTTCAAATTGTTGTAAAAGGGCATAAAGGGCTTGGCTCAGGCGTATGTTGTTCTGATAATTTTTGAGTGCCAGACCGAGATTCGTACTGCCCATTCCATAAGGTTGAAGACGAGCATCGGATAGGGCGAGTATCAGTTCTTTTTGGTTTAATCTAGGCATTTTGGCTTGTTCCTCAATTTGTTGACAACTTAATAAATTCTTAGTACACTCTTTTTGTAAGCCCCAGTGAAGCCCTATGGCGCTGAAAATGCGTTCACCGGCCCTGGGGCAAGATTTTTTTATAATTCAAAGCCCAGGTCGCGTAGGTGTTTATTCACTTCGGCTTCGGCAGTAGCCCGTTGCTGCTCGAGTTGGCGCAGTTTTTTAATTTCGGCTACTAAGTCTATTTCGGCTTCAGGTTCGGCGGTTGCCACATACCTCGAGATATTTAAGTTAAAGTCGTTTTGCTTAATGTCTTGGAGTGTAACCACTTTGGCAAATTTGTCTTGGTCGGTAAAAACAGTGTAAGCATGGTTGATGCGTTCAATGTCTTCGGTTCGCAACGTGTTTTGTTTTTTGCTTTCTTGGTAGTAAGCACTGGCATCTATGAACAGCACTTTGTTTTGCCGCTCGAGTTTTTTGGCGCGGTTAAAAATCAGGATTGCGGCTGGGATTCCAGTGCCGTAAAACAAGTTGCTAGGTAAGCTGATAATTGCTTCAAATAAGTCCTGCTCGAGAATGCTTTGTCTGATTTTGGCTTCTGCCCCACCTCTGAATAACACCCCATGCGGTACGATTACACCAGCCCGTCCGGTTTGGTTGGTGGTGGCAATCATGTGTTGGACAAAGGCAAAATCGCCTTTACTTTTGGGGGGTACGCCGTGGGTAAAGCGCCTAAAGCCATCGCTTTCGGCGTGTTCGATGCCCCATTGGTCAAGACTAAATGGTGGGTTGGCAATCACACGGTCAAAAAGCCTCAGTGCGCCATCTTGGAGTAGTCCTGGTGCGGCGATGGTGTCCCCACGAATGATGGTGGCATCTGGTAGGTCATGAAGGAGCAAATTCATTTTGCAAATCGCCCATGTACTACCGTTTTTTTCTTGTCCGTAAAGGCTTAGATTAAGTGGTGCGCCGCGCCGTGGTCTTGGCTCGAGTTTATGCACGTATTTGGCGCTTTGAATGAGCATTCCGCCACTGCCACAGGTTGGGTCGCAGATTCGCATGGCGGGTTGTGGGTCTAGTAAGCAAACCAGTAATTCCACCACGGTTTTTGGAGTGTAGAATTCGCCGCCTTTTTTGCCTGCATCATCGGCAAATTTTTCGATTAAGTATTCGTAGGCTCTGCCCATTAAATCGGGTTCGGCTAGGTTATCGTTTCTTAGGTTTAATTTACTAAAGTGTTCGATTAGTTTGCGATGAATTGTGTCGGATTGGTTTAGATCGCCGAGTTTACGTTCATCCATGAAATCTAAGCCCTTGAAAATACCCGCGAGTTTTTCAGTGTTGCTGTCGTGTTCCTCGAGTTGTGCAAAGGCAACGTTCAGGGCATTGCCGTAATTTGCACTGATGGTTTCAAGGTGCGTCCAGCGTGAGTGTTCTGGGATAAACAAGGTATGTTCATCTGGGTCGTTGTAGGCTTGGTCTGGGTCGTTTGTTTCGGCTAGAATTTTTTGGGCTTCTTCAAAGAACACATCGGAGCAGCGTTTTAAGAAAAAATAGGCAAAAATATAATCTTTGTAATCGCCTGAATCTATGCTGCCACGTAAAATATCGGCTGCACCCCAGAGTTTGTTAAATAGTTCTTCGCTGTGTAGCATTTAGTGTTCTCCTTTGGCAAGTTGCAGCATGGCTTGTTCGATCACTTTGCTGCGTTGCTCGAGTTCAAGTTGTTTGAGTTTGGTTTCTTGTTGATGGTCTAGGGCAATGGTGGAAATTTTTTGTTGTGTTTGAAGTGATGGGATTGGTATTTGGATACTGCCAAGGTCTTTTAAGTTAATCAGTTTGACCGTACTTTGACTAAATAAGGCTTGGGTCAGTTGTTGTCCTAGGTTTGAGCGCAAAATAACGCATAAGTACAGAGGGTCAATATTTTTGTTGGGGCGTAAAATGCCAAGGTTTTGCCCTGGTAATGCGCCTTTTAATTCTGGTGGTACAAGGCTGGCGCGGAGTGGCTGAGCGCGGATGCCAATTAGAATGTCATTGGGTTGTAGTCGGAAGCGCTCGAGTCGTGGCGGTATGTCAAGCGGAACGATTTCAACACCAAAAATCGGTACAACCAACTGCTCGAGGTGTCTGAGTTGAATCAGTTTTTCGAGTGGGGCATTGTCTTTTTGGGTCATATGTGGGGCTTGGAACAAGTCGCCCAATGATTGGAGTAAAGCTGTAGGGCTTAACATAATTTAAGCATAGCAGGATTTTTATAGTTTTGCAATACTCTAAAATGCAAACTTCAAATGTCTTTGTAATTATAAAGTTTTTACATACTATCTTGACGCAATGTTCCAGATGTGCTACCTTAGATGTCATCCGAGCCAAGGACTCGAAAACCTATGAACAAACAAATAGCTTCTAGCCAAATGCAAGAAGCTCGAGATTAAGAAAACCCCGAGCCTCGAGCTTGTCGTGCTTTGACACACGCCTAGACACCGTAAGTCTAGCACGACAACCGAACTTTGGGAACCCCTCGAGTCACATTTTGGTGATTCGTGTTGTTATCTAAAGGAGGATTGTCATGTCAATCCAAATAGAAAAAGCCCTCGAAGCGCAACTCGAGGCTGGTCTTCATATTGCCACTTCGGTCAAAGTTACACTCAAAAGTAAAATCGGGCGCAATGGTTCTTATGTTGCTCTTAACGTCATTTTTTGTGACAATAATGGTGCAACAGCCAGTTTAATGCTGCCCGAATTTACCCGTAAAATTCCCACAGCTTTTGCAGCACTTGGCAAACCAATGCAAACCCTGACCGATATTAGCCCCGAAGAACTTCTGGCGTTACGTGGAATTACAGCCGAAATTCATGTGGTTCACCGCCCAAGTAATGGCAAAACATATGCTAATATAAGCAGTATCAACGGCATGGTGGTCGCATGATTCGCCTTCCAATTAGCCCCAGCAGCGCCGAATCTTATGCCCAATGCCCTCGTCGTTACGCTTTAGAGCATTACGATACCCCAAGCACTTTCCAAGAACCATTGCATACAGGAAACGCTTTGCACCGAACCTTCAAGCACTGGGTTGATGAAAAAACCAGAACTGGTACTTGGCTCGAGTTAGCCGAAATCAGCAGCGTCCTCAGTTCGTACTTGCGCGACTTTGATACCAATAAACCACGCCCCAACCGCACCGAACTCGAGTTTCTGCATGGAAATTGGCTCGAGGATGGTATTTACAAACTCGAGTCGTTTATGCGTAATGTCCAAAATCTCATAGATACAGCTACAGTCATAGACACAGAGCGCTGGGTTAAACTCGATTTACTCGACACCAACCACACTGTAAGAGCGACAGGAAAGGTTGATTTAATTATCCAAGTTGGCACGGAAATTTGGATAATTGATTTTAAGACTGGCAAAGTCAAAAATGCACTTGAACACAGTTACCCATTGGCGCTTTATACCGCTACTGCCAGACTCGAGTACCCAGATAATGTTGTTCGGACTTTTGAAGCCTACCTCGAGCCTTACCAACTACTCGAGTACAACACTGAACACCTCGAATCGGACTTAGAAGCCTTGGCAAATATCACCCAAACAGCCTTTGTGGATAGCGTTTTTCCAATGCACCCAAGTGGATTGTGCGCTTGGTGCGAATTTTACGCTATTTGTCATCAGTACTTAAATTAACCTTTTTTCCGCATCGCCTCGAGCATATCCCACTGCTCTTTGGTCACTTCATCCAGCACATTAAATTCGCCGCCCGTCCAAGCGCTTTCGCCACCATCTATAGTAAAAACACTGCCCGTCACAAAACTCGAGTAATCCGAGACCAAGTAACTTGCCATATTCGCCAGTTCGATGTGTTCGCCCATGCGCCGCAACGGAATTTGGCGCTCAAATAAATGCTCGAGTTCTTTACTTGGCATTAAGCGACTCCATGCCCCTTCGGTCGGAAATGGACCCGGAGCAATCGCATTAAGCCGAATTTTGTACTTGCCCCATTCGGCAGCTAAGCTCTTGGTCATGGCAACCACACCCGCTTTGGCGGCGGCGCTCGGCACAACGTAGCCACTGCCGCCAGCCGCGTAGGTTGTGGCAATGTTTAAGACCGTGCCAGCTATGCCAGCTTCAATCCAGCGCTTGCCAAGTTCTAAAGTGCAGTAAAATGTTCCATGCAGCACAATCCCCAGTACCGCATCCACAGCACGGTGCGAAAGGCGCTCGGTCGGTGAGATGAAATTGCCAGCCGCATTATTGAGCAACACATCAATTCGCCCATAATGCGCCCAGACTTCATCTATCATGCGTTTTACGGCTTCGGGGTCGCGGACATCCACACCTGTGGTGAAAACCTCACCACCGTGTTTTGCGGTCATCTCCTTGGCTACGTCCTCGAGCATTTCTTTGCGCCGTGAAGTAATCGCCACGTTTGCGCCAAGTTCGAGAAAACGCTCGGTCATGCTACGTCCTAAGCCTGTGCCGCCGCCGGTGACAAGGATAACCTTGCCCTTCAAAGAGTCTGGTAATAACATTAGGCTTACATTCTACTCGAGGAGTTAGACTGTGTACAGGATTATTGGGCGTAGTTGTAAAATCCGCGTCCAGATTTGCGCCCGAGTAAGCCTGCCTGAACCATTTTTCGCAACAGAGGCGAAGGACGGTATTTATCGTCTCCTAAGCCAGAATGCAGCACTTCCATAATCGCAAGACAAGTGTCCAAGCCAATAAAATCCGCCAAAGTAATCGGACCCATTGGATGATTCATGCCGAGTTTCATGATTTGATCAATCGCTTCGGGGGTGGCAACACCCTCCATCACACACTGGATGGCTTCGTTCAGCATTGGCATGAGAATACGGTTGCTGATAAAGCCCGGGAAGTCATTGCACTGCACGGCTGTTTTACCCATTTTTGTACTGGTCTCGAGAATCAAATTTGTGGTGGCATCCGAGGTTAAATGCCCACGAATCACCTCCACCAAAGTCATTAAAGGCACAGGGTTCATAAAGTGCATCCCAATAAACTGTTCAGGGCGACCCGAAGCCGTAGCCAAAGCAGTAATTGGAATACTCGAGGTGTTGCTTGCCAGCACCCCAGTTGGTTTTACAATCCGACCAAGTTCTCTAAACAATTCAAGTTTAATGTTCTTATCCTCGAGAATCGCTTCAACCACCAAATCACAATCGGCAAAATCCTCTAAAGAAGTCGTGGTTTTTATTCGCGCCAGTGCTGCATCCATTGCGCTGCGCTCGAGTTTGTCTTTTTCTACGAGTTTAGCCAGAGATTTCTGAATTCCAGCCATCCCACGCTCGAGAAAGCGGCTTTCCACATCGCGCAGCACCACATCAAACCCTGCCACAGCCGCAACTTGGGCAATTCCAGCCCCCATTTGACCCGCACCAATCACTCCAAATTTCATGAATATAGTCTAAAGGCAACAAGGCAAAGGCGACAAGGGAGACCTAAAACCCTGCCTGTCTATTCATTTACCTCGAGTTTATTTACCGTAGTTTCGTACACTGCCTTATGCAAAATTTTCCATTACCAGATGCCCGAGGGCGCTTTGGTCGGTTCGGTGGGCGGTACGTCCCAGAAACCCTGATTCCAGCCTTAGATGAACTCAACTCGGCATACCAAGAAGCCAAGGCTGACCCTGTTTTTATGGCTGAGTTTGAGCGTATTTTACGCGAATTTGTCGGTCGCCCAAGTTTACTCTACTTTGCCAAGAACCTGACTGAACGCCTTGGTGGGGCAAAGATATACCTAAAACGTGAGGACTTAAACCACACTGGGGCGCATAAAATCAACAACACCATCGGACAAGTCATGCTGGCTAAGCGCATGGGCAAAAAACGCATCATTGCCGAAACTGGGGCTGGGCAGCACGGGGTTGCCACTGCCACGGCGTGTGCTTTATTTGGTCTCGAGTGCATTGTTTACCAAGGCGAAGAGGATGTACGCCGTCAGGCATTGAATGTCTTTCGGATGAAATTATTGGGCGCAGAAGTCCGCCCTGTCTCGAGTGGCACACGCACCTTGAAGGATGCCACCAACGAAGCCATTCGTGACTGGGTAACGAATGTCCGCAGTACCTTTTATGTGCTTGGTAGTGTCGTCGGACCTCACCCTTACCCCGCAATGGTACGCGATTTCCAAAGTGTAATTGGCGAAGAAACCAAGACTCAACTGCTAGAACTCGAGGGCAGAGTAAATCCAGATGCAATTGTGGCTTGTGTTGGCGGTGGTAGCAACGCGATTGGTATTTTTGCGCCATATGCCTACCTCGAGAATCGCCCACGTTTAATTGGCGTAGAAGCGGCTGGGCATGGGGTCGAGTCTGGGCTTCATGCGGCGAGTGTGGCGGGTGGAAAAATTGGTGTACTGCACGGCTCGTTAATGTATCTTCTTTATGACGAAAATGGTCAGATTGTACCAGCCCACAGTGTTAGTGCTGGTTTGGATTACCCCGGCATCGGACCAGAACACAGTTACTATGCTGCTCACGGAGTCGCTGAATATGTACCAATCACCGACAGAGAAGCCCTCGAGGGATTCAAGTTATTAAGCGAATGCGAAGGCATCATTCCCGCCCTCGAGACCGCCCACGCCATCGCGCACCTAAAAACCCTAGCCCCAGAACTGGGCAAAGACAAAATTATTGTGGTCAACCTCTCTGGGCGCGGTGACAAAGATGTCCAAGAAGCCATGCGAGTCATGACCGACATGGAAAACGCCGCCAAAGCCTAAACCAAACCGTAGGGGCGGGGCTTGCCTCGCCCAACCCGCAAAAGCCAAAGCATCAGGACCACGCCTCTGGGAAGTTGGTGAAAAATTAACCTCCCACGAACTTCCCCAGCCGCGCTTCGCTCGGCAGCCCCTTCAACGAAGGGGCTTAAGACCAGCCCCTTCAGAGGAATAACCTATGAACCGAATTGAAACTGCTTTTTCTACCGCAAATGCCGAATCTCGAGCCGCATTTATTGCCTATCTTCCGGCTGGCTTCCCAACTCTCGAGGGATTTCATACAGCCGCCAATACCATTCTCGAGTATGCCGATGCTCTGGAAATTGGGCTGCCCTACTCCGACCCACTTGGCGACGGTCCAACGATTCAAAAAGCGGGTGAACGCGCCCTCGAGAATGGGATGACAGTTTTGGGAACGTTCGCGGCGGCAAAGGAACTACGAAAAAATTCTGATAAAGCACTGTTTATCATGACCTATTACAATCCAATTCTAGCAACAGGCGAAGCCGAATTTGTAGCTGGGGCAGTGGCGGCGGGTGTAGACGGGCTTATTCTGCCAGACTTGCCACCAGACGAAGCCGATACACTGATTCCAATTGCTGAACAAGCTGGTTTGAAACTGACTTTTTTACTTGCCCCAACCAGTACCCAAGACCGAATTGATTTGGTCACAGCCTCGAGTACAGGTTTTGTCTATGCCGTGTCGGTGACAGGTGTAACAGGCGCTCGAGTTGGTATTCCCGAGGAAGTGCCTTTGATGGTTGCTAAAATTAAAGCCAGTACCAATAAGCCCGTAGCGGTGGGTTTTGGAGTCTCGAATTTTGAGACTGCACAGGCTGTAGCTCGAGTGGCAGATGGTGTGGTGGTGGGCAGTGCGCTGGTTACGGCGGCGGCGAGGGGCGAGGGACTGCCAGAGTTATGTGCTGAAATTCTTGCGGGTTGTGCCAAATGATTGTTCTAGCGGTGCTGTTTATTTTTGCGGGCATCATGCACTTTGTTACCCCAAATTTCTTTGTGCAGATTGTTCCGCCACTACTGGCAGCATGGGCGCTTGAACTGACCTATATTTCTGGGGTTTTTGAGATTCTGGGTGGGATTGGACTTTTACTGCCGCAAACTCGAGTGTGGGCAGCGTATGGCTTGATGGCGTTACTGGTGGCGGTGTACCCAGCCAACATTTACATGGCACTCGAGCCAGCTAAGTTTCGAGTGCCAGCTTGGATTGCTTACGTGCGCCTGCCTTTGCAGTTTGTGATGCTCTGGTTTTTATGGCAGATTGCCAAAAAAAATTAGAGGATTTTGGCTTCCCAAGAAACAATACTTTTACTGGTTAAATCAAAAATAACACCCACACCAATCACTGGTTTTCCTTGTAATCCGTTAGCATATTGGCTTTGTTCTATTTGTGTTAGGGCGGCTTGGGGTGTGCCATCTATCTTAAATTCAAAAATAATGTAATGGCTCTGGGTTTCGGTGATTGTGTCAATTCTTCCTAAGCTGGTTTGAACTTGGCTTTGTGTCTTAAAACCTGTGCTAATCAGCATTAAGTGCATTAGACTGTGCATGTACATTTCGCGTCTAGGAAAAATCTCGTAAGGAATTGCGGCAAAAATACGGTTGGTAATCGCAAAAAATTCTGTCCAATCTAAAACCAGCAAAGCATCTTGTAGCTCGAGACTAAAACTGCCACGCACATGAATGTTGTACTGCGCGTACTGGTCAAGTAGTCCTTTAGAGAATGCCTGACGCACTTCTTCGTTGGGATAAGCCAATTGGTAACGTGTGCCTTGTAAATTCGCTGTTTTCTCTTGAATGGTCAAGTAGCCTGTTTGGAACATTAAAGATACAGCTTCTAAATTCTCAACATTGGTGCTGCTAATGCTCATTTCATCCAAAGCAATCGAATCAAAACGCATCGGGTCAAACTGCGCTTGGCGAATCATTTCAAGTAAAAAGGTCGGTGTGCCAGTTTCATACCAAAAAGACCTAAATTCTTGATTCTCGAGAAACAGTAAAAAACTAAATGGACAGTAAACACGGTGTTTAGCATCCCAAGAATACCCGTTGTACCAGTGCTGAATTGCCACCCAGAGTTCTGGCATGGTCACAGCAAATTTTTCGGCGATTTTGTTTAAGTGACCCATAAAATAAGTTTCGATGTTTTCTTTGGTATAGCCGCACAACACAGCATATTTTTCATTCAAAGAAATATCTTGGAGGTTATTCAAGTCAGAGAACAAACTGAGTTTACCAATTTTAGAAACACCCGTTAAAAACACTTGAAAAATCTGGGCGTTCATTGGTTTAAGAACACCATAGAGACCTTTCAGGATGGCTTGGTGCTGGTCGCGTTGTTCTTTTTGAAATAGCGTATCGGTGATTGGTTTATCGTATTCATCTATTAAAACCACAACTCGGTCAATTTTTGCGAGTTCAAAAATAAGGAGTTCAAAAGCCCGTTTAGGTGAATCTGCCTCGAGTTCCAATCCATGCTGCTCGGCAATATCTTGGAAACGCTCGAGCAGGGCTTGCTCGAGCGGACGCACACGGTAATCGAGTTGACTAAAATCTAAGCGAATGACAGGGCGAGTCTTAAAGTCATGCTGCGAAAAAAGCCAAAGGTCAGTGAATAAATCTTTGCGACCCTGATAAATGGCTTGTAAAGTGGACAGCAATAAAGACTTTCCAAAACGCCGAGGACGCGATAAAAAAAACATTCCACCTTGCAAAAAATCTGTAAAGTACATGGTTTTATCCACGTAGACATAACCATCTTGACGAAGATTCACAAAATCTTGAATGCCAATCGGTAAACGCATAGCGCTAGTCTACCGTGTTAAAGCCCAAGGTACGCCCGTTTGATTTCTGGGTTTTGCAATAAGTCTTTGCTGTTTCCAGTAATAATCAGTTTTCCATGCTCGAGAACATAGGCTCGGTCAGTAACTTTTAAGACCTGTCGCACGTTTTGTTCAACCAGCAGCACCGTGAGTTGTAACTGCCGCAAACTATGAATCACCTGCATCACTTCTTGGACAACTTTAGGCGCAAGCCCTAGGCTTGGTTCATCCATCAATAGTAATTTGGGTTCGCTCATCAGGGCGCGTCCTATGGCAATCATTTGTTGTTCGCCACCCGATAATGCCCCAGCAAAGAGTTTACGCTTCTCGAGCAGACGCGGGAAAAAGGCATAAACTTTTTCTAAGTTTTCTTTGCGCCGTGGTTTGCAACGCGGTAAATACGCCCCCATCTCAAGGTTTTCTTCAACCGTCATTGCCCCAAAGAGTTGTCTACCCATTGGCACATGGGCAATGCCAAGGTCGGTTAATTGATGCGGGCTAACGCCATTGATACTGCTTTTTTGGTAAGTCATGCTTCCGGCTTTGGCTTTAAGCATCCCAGAAACCGCCCGTAAAATTGTGCTTTTGCCACTGCCATTGCCACCGACCAAGCCGACAAGCTCGCGCTCATGAACAGAAAGCGACACGCCAAAAACCACTTGCACATCGCCGTAAGCCAAGTCTAAATCCCGAACATTTAAGAGTGGTTCAGTCATCATCTTCACCGCCTCCAAGGTAGGCATCTATCACCACAGGATTATTTGAGATTTCGCTGGGTGTTCCTTCAGCAATTTTTTCACCAAATGCCATACAAATCACACGGTCAGAAAGGGTCATAATCACCCGCATAATGTGTTCCACCATAACAATGCCAATACCAGTTTCGGAAAGTTGTTTGACAAAACCAATCATTTCGGACTGGGCTGGTGGGTTTAGCCCTGCAATCACTTCGTCTAAAAAGAGTACCTTGGGTTCAAGCGCCAATGCTTTACCAATTTCAAGCCGTCTGCGCCGTGCAAGGTTTAACTCCGAACATTTTTGATTGGCACGGTCTAAAAGCCCGACTTTCTCGAGGACATCGGTGGCATGGTGCTTGGCGGCTTTCGGTTGGCTGTGCTTCAAAAAGCTGCTAATCATCACATTCTCGAGAACCGTTAAATCCTCAAATGGGCGTTCGACCTGAAAAGTTCGTGCCACACCAAGTTTGGGCAGTTCAAAAGGCGGAGTATTGGTAATATCACGGCTTCCCAGCATCACTTTTCCACTGGCTTTAGGCACAAAACCGGTTAGGGCATTAAATAGCGTGGTTTTCCCCGCCCCGTTTGGTCCGATTAACCCCAGAATTTGCCCTGCTTCTAGGCTGAGGCTAACATCATGGACGGCTTTGACTCCACCAAACTGGACTCCAATACGCTCAGCAACAAGCAGGCTCATACTTTTCCTTTCTCAAGCGGATGGTTTTTGCGGTACGCCCAATACTCGAGTGACCCCAGAATCCCTTTAGGCAAGTAAATCACGATCACCACAATCAAGATACCGTAAACCAAGAGGTTGGCTTCTTTGAGTTGGTCACGAAAAATTTCTGATGGCACAGCAATTAGAAACGCACCGACGAGCGGACCATAGATTGTGCCTCGTCCACCGATAATGGCGAGCAGTGCAACTTGAATACTAAAGGCGATTAACAAAAACGTTTCTGGTTCAAAGGCTTGTAAAAAGATGGCGTACATCGCCCCACCTAAGCCCGTAAAGGCTGCTGAGCAAACAAAAGCCAGTTGTTTGGCTTTATTCGGGTTGACCCCAAGTGCCATTGCCCCGTCTTCGTCCTCGCGCACCGCCTTAAAATAAAAACCCATTCTCGAGTAGCGCATCCAGTGGGTAAAAAGCAGCACCAGCAAGACAAAAAGCAGCACCATGTAATACTCTACTTTGCGGTCAAACAAGTCAAAGCCAAAGATTTTTGGCAAGTCGGGCATAAATTTCCCTTCTGCTCCACCCGTTAGCCACGATTCATTGAGGATAATTAAGCGAATAATTTCGGCGACGGCAATGGTGGACAATGTAAAATACGAACCACGTAACCGAAAAGTTGCCGCACCCCAACCCCAAGCCAGTAGGCTCGAGAGTGTCGCACCAATGAAAGCCCCCAAGACTGGATGAACTCCGCGTTCGGCGAGGAGTGTGACGGTATACGCTCCAACACCCACAAAAGCCGCATGACCAAGGCTGTTCTGCCCAGTCCAACCCCCCAGAATATCCCACGACAAAGCAAAACCAGCCAGTAAAAGGGTTGCCACCCCAAAGTTCATAAACTGCCCAAAAAACATTGGGTACAACGCCAAAACACCAATCACCAGCGCTAAGGTGTACATCGGATGCCAGTTTTTAATCATACGCGCTTCACCGTCCTGCCGAATAAACCATTAGGACGCAGCAACAACACCAACAAGAAAATAATTAAGCCGTAAGCATCGCGGTAATTGCTGCCAAAATGATTATTTAAGGCTGGAATCAGTGGCAGGACACTCGAGCCGACGCTTTCGACCACGCCCAGCAGTAAACCCCCACCGATTGCGCCCGGTAAGCTGCCAAGCCCACCCAGAATGGTGACAATAAAAGCCTTATTGGTAAAGGTTGTACCGAGTGTTGGTGTTGCCGACAACAACGGAATTAAAAGCACACCAGCCGCGACTGCCAAGCCCATGCCAAGCCCAAAAACAATGGCATAGATTTTTTTGGTATCCACGCCCTGCAACTCTGCCCCAAGGCGGTTCTGAGCCGTTGCCCGAATCGCCCGACCCAATTCAGTGCGGTACAACATCCAATTTAAGCCAAGAATCAGAATCGCTGTAATAACAACCGCAATTAAACGCGCCTGAGAAATCCGAAACTCGAGACCACCAATCGGAATCACAAAGGCATTGGTCGCATAATCGGCATACACGGTTTGCGGTTGCGCCCCGAACTGCAACAGCATCAGGTTACTTGCCACCAAACCCAAACCCAATGTGGCGAGTTTTGTGGTTTGCTCCGAAGCCCCAAGAAGTTTAGATAAAATCAGGCGGTGCATCGCAAAACCCAGACCATACGCCAACGGCAAGACCAAAATGAGACTCAGGTACGGGTCAAAACCAATCACTTTATTGGCAAAAAAAGCTGAGTACATCCCGAGAATGACAAAATCACCATGACCAAAGTTGATTAAGCGCA